>NVTT01000097.1 GCA_002401655.1 Gammaproteobacteria bacterium
GAGCTTTAATTTTATTGAAAGGTTACAAAGAAATCTTCTTATTGGCGTGATAGATAAAGTCAACAAAATATAAACTATTGCAATATGACCAGTTTGATGACTTAAAGTTGCAAATGGATTGATACCTAAACCAGCGGTACTGTATTTATAATACAATAGAATAGCCGGGAATATAGAGATAGAAAAAATTGTGAAGCGAAATATTTTTTCATTTTGCTTTATTTTAAAAAGCCAGCTCATTGAATAAAGTTTATGTTCATTAGTGAAGAGTCTAAAAATTTAATTCTAGATCTAAGTTTTTATACATATGGGAAACTTCATTTTTAAACCCGTTAAATGGATTAGTGGGACGCTTACGCAACTCTCCAATTCTAACTTCTCTAGATTGACTCCAGCGAGGATGAGCGACTGAGGGATTTACATTTGCGTAAAAACCATACTCACTAGGGATCTGCATATTCCAACTAGTTTTGGGTTTTTCTTTTTGAACAATTATTTTTTGAATTGCTTTTATACTCTTGAAACCATATTTCCAAGGTACAACTAACCTAATGGGTGCACCATTTTGTTTACTCAACGCTCCATCATACATACCCGTCGCTAAAATAGTTAACGAGTGCATTGCTTCATCTATCCGAAGTCCTTCTGTATAGGGCCATGGCAGTATTTTTCGACGTTGGTTGAACATTTCTTCAGGCCGATAGGTGCCGACAAATTTAACATATTTAGCGGTTGTTTTAACTCGCGCTTGATTGAGTATTTTTCTTAGTTCAATCCCCTTCCAAGGAATAACCATAGACCAACCTTCAACACACCTTAACGGATATACTCGTTCGACCGATTCTAAATCTAATATATCTGACAAACTTAACGTTAAAGGATTTTTAACTTCGCCTTCAATTGATATTGACCAAGGTGAAATAGAAAATGAATTTGCAAGATGCATTACGGCTTCTTTATTAGTAGAAAATTCATAATAATTATTGTAGTTTTGAGCGCTTTTAATAGGTGTCTGAGATAAAAAATGTCTATTGTTTTTTGCGATAATTAATTGACTAGGGGCGATACTAGCGATCGCCCCAATCTTTATCATTTTATTTAGAAACTCTCTACGATTTTGATAAGTATTCCAAGGTGTAACCTGCAATTTTTTCTAGTCCCTTAATGATTTTATATATAGAATAACAGATTCAATTTCGGTGCCTGATAACTCATCTTTCCAGGGAGGCATTTGTAACGATCGACCCATAGCTTCTCCACCTTTAGAAATAATTGAATTCAGGTAACTATCAGGTAATCGACTGGACGTTAGATCGAACGGAGGTGGGTTTTTTATTACTCTAGCCATTCGACCATCTCCCTCACCAAACTTACCATGACAAAGTACACATCTTCCTTTAAATATTTCTCTTCCAATCCTTCTTGAAATAGTTTGATGCTTTCTTGCATTGCCTATTAATGTATTAGCTTTAGATGGATCACTTCTAAGAAGTAGGATGAAATCAACCACTGATTCAAGTTGAGACCATGTTAAGTCATTACCCATTGGAGGCATTAGATTTGACATTTTACCTAGACTACCACCATATATTATATTTTTCTTAATACTATTGCGTCCCGCAGGGTAATGTGATGTGTGAAGGTTTGTGGATGGATAGTTCTTTATTTTCTTTGGAATTAAACCTTTACCCTTTCCCTCAATACCATGGCACAAAACGCATCGCTCAACATAAATTTGTGCACCATATTGAAGTGTAGGTTTAACATTTATTTCGTCACGTTCGCGGTCAGCTGCCAATGTACTATTGACTGGCGAACATATGACGAAAATAAGTAATAAATATCTTACGTACATTTTATTCTCCTAATTAACTATTTAACGTCAATAGTCATTATCATTTCAGGATGGATCGCACATTCCACTTCGATAGTTCCAGCTTTGTCAAAAGTAACTTCTTTAAACTCACCTTTAGGAAAAGAGCCTAAATCAAAAAATTTAATATCACTTAAGCTAAAAACATTGTGAAAAAAGGTATCTTCATTAATAAATTTGACGGTATCGCCCACATTGATTTCAATTTTTGATTTAGTAAACTTCTTATCTTTTTGACCTACTTCAATAGTTTGTGCGAAGATCGTAGCTGAAAAACATAGGGTCATCAGGCTAGCAGTGATCATTTTAGTTGTAAAACATTTCATATTTATGCTCCTTTAATGCGGAATAATGGGAAGTAAAAAGGGTTGTTGTTTGGTGTTCAGTGATTTCATAAATGCGACAATTGCCGTTTGTTCTTTTTTAGAAAGTTTTGCTGTTTTCATGTTAGGTGAAAGATTTCCTTTTGCGACGCCTCCTTTTTCATAATGTGCAACGACTTCCTCTAAAGTTAAAGAAGAGCCATCATGAAAATAGGGTGCTGTTTGGGTTATGTCGCGTAGTGTTGGTGTTTTAAACGCACCTTTCATCAAACCTAATGGTCTTTGAATATAACGACCCATATCGGCATCTTTTTTACCAAACTGAGCTAAACCAATATTATGAAATCCATTATCGGTAAAGTTGGATCCGGAATGACACACCTCACAATTACCTTTTTTGGGATTGACGAATAATTTAAAACCTTTTATTTGCTGTTTAGTTAAAGCCTTTTTATTTCCCTTTATCCATTGATCAAAGGGGGAGTTATTACTAATGATGGTTCTTTCAAAACTAGCGATACCCTTAGCAATAGTTAGTTCATTAATTGTTTCTTTTGGGTATGCTTTATTAAAAGCCTTTTTATACCCATTGGTTTCATTCAGAAATTTTAAAAGTTTTGGGATATTCATATTCATTTCAGCATTTGACATCATCGGACCCATAGCTTGCTCTTCCAAAGATTTTTTGCGTCCATCCCACATTTGCAATGAGTTAAAAGCTGTGTTGATTACCGTAGGTGATGCTCTACCTAACACTTCACTCTTAAATCCTCTCGCCGTTGGCAAGCCGTCTGACCAGCCATATAATGGATTATGGCAAGTTCCACAGGACATATTGCCATCACCGCTTAATCGCGTATCAAAAAACAACATTTTACCTAGAGTTACTCTTGCTTCTGTTATTTCATTCCCTTTTGGGTGAGGAACCTTAGGTAATAACCAGCCTTGTAAGGATTCATGTCCAGCCTCAAATGTAATATCTTTAAATTCTTTTGCTTGTAATTTAATCGGCAAAACAATGATTAAGCCAATAAAAACTAATAGCGCGAGTCTATATCTTGGTGAAAAACCTATTTCACATAATTTCATTTTAATCTCCTATTTTAAAATCTAATCGATCATTGTATCAATTGTTCAAAAATAAAAATGGCTCACTAATTTGTCTAATTGTGACGATATACGATTGCTATTATCGGAAAGCTGATTAAGCTGACCGGCTTCACTTCTAGTATCATTTACCAACTTTTTTAACTGTTCAACGACCTGTTTGATTTCTTGCACTGCTACATTTTGATTATCATTGGTTGACCTTACGGATAGCAATTGTTGCTTTGTATGAATTGATGAGTCTCTAGCGGATTGAGTTATTTTTCCAGTTTGTTCAATACTATCCATATTTTCTGCAACAAGACTTGATGTTATTTCTAAAGCCCCCACTGTGTCACCTACTAAAATTGACATTTCCGTGGCCAATTCCGATATTTTATCAACCGCTTCACCGGAATTTTGTGCTAACGTCCTGACTTCATCAGCAACAACAGCAAATCCCCGACCTTGGTCTCCTGCTCTCGCGGCTTCAATAGCGGCATTTAAAGCTAATAGATTAGTCTGCTCAGAAATACTACGTATTGTTAAAGTAATTTGGCTGATTGTGTCTGCAGCGCTAGAAAGTTCTTGAGCCTTATTCTGCGCTTTTTGCATTTCCTCTTGAAACTGATTAAAACGTGAAAGAGTTTGCTCAATGTATTTGAATGCATCAGAACAAGCGTTTGCCGTTTCGATAGCACCTGACTCGCCATAACCAATACTTTCAATTACCTGTTCAGACATTAGAGTTAAATTAGATGATTGCTCTACAATAGTGACAACATTATGTTCAAGAGTATCTGCTAATGAAGAGTTATTATTCGATGCTGCAACTATTTCAGAAGAGTTTTTGGTTAACTCTTTAGCCTGATCTCTAATACCAACCACAATCGATCGGGTTGCATTCGTAGCATTTCTCAATGATTCTATAGTGCGACCAAGTTCATCCGTTCCAGCATCAGGAAGAGTTAAGCCTAAGTGTCCTTTTTCAAAGTCTTTCATTGAATTTCTAACCATCTTAAGCGTTGGTAATAGTAATCTTGCTAGCAGAATACTCAGAAATATAGCAACGATCACACCTATGGCCAGTGCGCCAGCAATTAAAACAATGATATCCTTTCCTTTTGACAAATTTCGATTGGCTAGAAGGGCCAAAGAATCTTGTTCATCACTCAATATTGCTAAGGATAAATCCTCGATGCTTTTAAATTCTTCTTCAATTTCAGACATCAAAAATAATGCTTTTTCATCATCGTTTTTTTTGGCATGCCTCAATATTTTCATTTGAGATGGCTTAACTTGTTTTAATAATGACGCTAAGTCGATTATTTTTTTGTTATTGGGAGAAGATTTCGCTAATTTTTGAATCTGTTCATCTAACAATGATGACGCTCTAATCGTCGCGATAGCATTTTTTCGAATGTTGGTTTTAGTACTACTAGCAATTAGTGCCTGTAAAGCGTTATCAAATTTCAATATTGCGACCAATGCCGAAGATGCTTGCTGCTGGTTAATTCGCGAACTAGTCAATTGTTGAAGAATACTCACATTTGAGCGATGCATCGTCAATCCACTTACAATACCAATAACAATTGCAACTAAAATAGGGAAAACTAAGCCAATACTTAGTTTGTATTTCCATGGAATATTCTTTAAGAACTTCAATTTTATTACCTTTTAAATCCGTCTAAATGTTGTTTATAAAATTTATATTACTTACTTCATTGCCTGTATGTGGTTCGTTGTTAACTGTTTATACTCGCTTTTGATAAAAGTGTAGTTGACGATCTCCATTTTTTCCAAAAGATCTTTGTTTTTAAGGGGTAAGATGAGATATTCATTCGCTCAGGCAACGAAATTACGTTGCTAAAGCGTGATCTCGAAAGTAAAATACCACTTTACCTACTGAACTAAGATAAAACCCATGAAAACCAGTCAATATCTGATTGCTTCACTTAGAGAAGATCCAAGTGATGCTGAACTCGTTAGCCATAAATTAATGTTGCGTTCGGGCATGATCCGTATGCAAGCTTCGGGTTTATATACTTGGTTGCCAACAGGTTTAAAGGTTTTAAGAAAGGTTGAAAATATCGTTCGGGAAGAGATGGATGCTATAGGCGCTGGCGAGATTTTAATGCCAATGGTGCAGGCTGCCGAGCTTTGGGAAGAGTCTGGGAGATGGCAGGAGTATGGAGCAGAGCTGTTAAGGCTAAAAGATCGGCACGGGCGAGAGTTTTGTTTGGGTCCTACCCATGAAGAAGTTGTCACTTCGTTAATTCGTGATGAAATTCGTAGTTATAAACAGTTACCTGCGGTTTATTATCAAATTCWGGGAAAGTTTAGGGATGAAAGACGCCCACGTTTTGGGGTGATGCGCGCTAGAGAATTTTTAATGAAAGATGCGTATTCTTTTCATATTAATGACGAATGCCTAAATAAAACCTACCAAATAATGCATAAGGCTTATTGTAAAATATTTGATCGACTAGGACTAGATTATCGATCGGTGATTGCAGATACGGGCTCTATTGGTGGCGAGCACTCACATGAGTTCCATGTATTAGCCGATTCGGGAGAGGATGCAATAGCGTTTAGCACGGAAAGTGATTATGCCGCTAATGTTGAAAAAGCCACTGCGTTGGCACCTGATTTAAGTCAAAGAGCCAGTGCAAATGACGATTTGCAAACTATCGATACACCTAATGTTAAATCAATTGAAGAGATCAGTGGATTACTCAATTGTGATACCAGTAAAATTATTAAAACATTGATCGTTAATGGCGCAGAAGAAAATACGCTAGTTGCTGTTTGTTTACGAGGCGATCATCAATTAAACGAGTTAAAACTAGAAAAACATCCGTTAATTGCTTCCCCTTTAACTATTGCGAGTGATGAGGATGTGAGCCGAGCAATTGGCGCGGAAGTAGGATCTATTGGCCCCGTGAATCTGTCTTTAACCATCATTGCCGATCCAGAAGCCGCTATGTTAAGTGATTTTGTTTGTGGTGCTAATAAAACGGATAAACATTTAACTGGCGCAAACTGGGAGCGCGATGCCAATTATGACGAAGTTTTTGATTGCCGTAACATTGTAGAGGGTGACATTAGCCCGGATGGAAAAGGCACCTTAACAATCAAACGCGGAATTGAGGTGGGTCATATTTTTCAACTAGGCGATAAATATGCAAAAGCGATGAAAGCTAATGTATTAGGTGAAAATGGTAAAGCACAAACATTAACCATGGGCTGTTATGGCATTGGCGTATCAAGAATCGTTGCGGCTACTATCGAACAAAATCACGATGATTATGGTGTTATTTGGCCAGAAAATATTGCGCCATTCCAAGTCGCTATTGTTCCTATGAATATGAAGAAATCTGAGCGTGTTAGAGAATTAGCAGAATCAATTTATCAGCAATTAAAAGATGATAATATTGAAGTCATTTTTGATGATCGGAAAGAGCGCCCTGGTGTTATGTTTGCCGATATGGARCTGATGGGTATTCCWCATCGTATTGTGATTAGYGAACGAGGRATTGATGCGGGRACCATTGAATATAAACATCGTCGACATAATATTAAGGAAGATCTTTCAATAGAGACTATAATTGATACACTAAAGAACAAATTAAATTAGTCTTCTATTTTGAATATTATCATAAAGTTTTTTTTTCTTAGCACTATTTTTATGGTGCTGTTTTTTTCTGAGTTTGCTTATGCTGAAAATAGTTCTAAACAGGTTATCAAAAATAACACTAAGCAGGATTTGCCAGATACTGAGTTTCGACAAAATTTAATAGAAACGATTAAGCGAGCAGATGAATCATTTTATGACCGTTTTGATGCGAAAGTTTGGCTATTTGAGCAAGCGAAAAGACTGGAAAGAGTGGCACCTCATATTCCAGAGGATGAACGTTGGGAAATTTTACGCTTGGTTCACCAGGAATCGAAAAGATTTGATCTAGATCCGATGCTGGTTTTAGCTTTAATCAACGTAGAAAGCAATTTTGACCAATATGCGGTTTCCAGCGCAGGCGCTTTAGGGTTAATGCAAGTGATGCCTTTTTGGAAAAATGAAATAGGCCATCCAGATGATAATCTAAACGAAATTCAAACTAATCTAAAATATGGTTGCGCGATATTAAGCCTGTATTTAAAAAAGGAAAAGAAAGATACCACCATGGCCTTAGGTCGATACAATGGAAGCAGAGGTAAATATTGGTATCCGATGCGGGTTTACAAARCAATGAGGAAAGTTTGGCATCCTTGAATTCAAAACCCGCAGAACGCCGTTCAAATAAACTGACTGAAAAAGTTTGTTATAACGGTGTCGGAAATCCTAAAATGGGCTTGGTTCTAACCGGTGGCGGTGCTCGCGCAGCTTATCAAGTCGGTGTTCTTAAAGCCATTTCAAAGTTGATCTATCAATCGCACTGCGGAAATCCTTACTCAATAATTACAGGTACTTCTGCCGGCGCAATTAACGCAACAGTTCTAGCGAGCTATGCTCAAAACCCTACTGTCGGAATTAGAAGTTTAGAAAAAGTGTGGCAGTCTTTTAGTGTCGATAAAGTATTTCGCTCTGACTTACTCGGAATGATGAAGCAAGTTGGTCGCTGGGGTAAATCGATGTTCATTAGCGATTATCATCGGCACCGGCAATTGAGTTTACTCAATAATGATCCGTTAAGGGTGATGTTAAATAAAGTCATTCATTTTAAAAATATCCAAAAAGCCATAGATAATAATTGCCTTGATGCATTAAGTTTAACCGCCAGCGGATATACTAGCGGTCAGTCAGTTTCATTTTTTC
>NVTT01000098.1 GCA_002401655.1 Gammaproteobacteria bacterium
ATTTAAGGGAGTCAATCCAATGGCAGTTCAAAAAAGTAAAAAATCTCGCGCACGTCGCGGAATGCGTCGCTCACATGATGCGTTAGTGGATCACACAATTTCTTTGTCAGAAGACGAAACAACGGGTGAACTTCATTTACGTCATAATATGACTGAAGATGGATATTACCGTGGTCGTAAGATTGTTTAATTACCGATTTTTTGTTTAGTCGAGAATTATCAAATTAATTTTGAGTCACCATCAAGTTTAGCAATAGACTGATTAAAAATGGCTGACTTAAAAATTGCAATAGATTGTATGGGGGGCGATTTTGGCCCCTCAGTTGTTATACCCGCTGTACACCAATCCCTGCTAAAGCATCAAAACAGTTCCTCTAAGTTCAAGTCAAATTCGGCTCTTGGTTTAAATGCTGAGCTAAGCTCAAGCCCAACAGGCATACTAAACGTTTATTTTAATCTCTTCGGCAATGAAGCTGGAATTCTATCTGAATTGTCAAAGTCAAAAATTCTCAATCATCCCAATATAAGTATTATTCAGTCTGAAGATGATGTTTTAATGACGGACAAGCCTTTAACAGCCCTTAAAAAGAAAAAACGATCATCAATGAGACTTGCATTAGAATCGGTTCGTGATGGCCGCTCTCATGCTTGTGTTAGCGCTGGAAATACAGGCGCTTTGATGGCAGTTGCCAGGTTCATATTAAAGATGCTACCGGGTATTGAGCGTCCTGCGATTATTTCGGCCATTCCAACGCTTAAAGATTCATCTGTTTACTTGCTTGATTTGGGGGCAAACATTGATTGCGACGAAAAACGTTTGTTTCAATTTGCGGTGATGGGTAATGTGCTTTGTAAAAGCATCGATGGTATTCAAAACCCTAAGATTGGTTTGCTAAATGTAGGTGAAGAAGAAATGAAGGGATCTGAACGGCTAAAAATCACAGCAAAACTTTTAGAAGAACACCCAGGTCTGAACTATTGCGGTTTTGTAGAAGCGAATCAAATTTTTACCGGTGATTATCACGTCATTGTTACCGATGGATTTACTGGAAACAGCGTATTAAAAGCCTCCGAAGGTTTAAGCGAGTTTTTAACGACTAAACTAAAATTGGCTTTTCAGAGAAATTGGTGGACAAAATGGATCGCTATTTTTGCCAAGCCAGTGATCAATATTTTTAAGCATGAAATTAATCCAGAACGCTATAATGGCGCTTGTTTTATCGGTTTACGGGGGGTTGTAGTTAAAAGTCATGGTGGGGCGAACGTGAATGCCACCTTTTTTGCCATCGAAGAAGCGATATCCCAAGCAATTAAAAAAGTACCTAGTCGCATTAGAGAAACCTTAGAAAGCAATAAATAAGCGTCTAGGCAATTAGAAAAGGTTAAATTTTTTCTAAACATCTTTTTAAATCAATGGTCTGACTAGTATTAAGTTTGTTAGCATTAAAAGCGAATCTTGATATAGTGCGCAGGATTTTTTTAAAACCTAATATATACCCATTACACTTCAAGATGCAGGATTCAGCAAGACTATAAGGCATTAGTTTCAATGAATGGGATTTTTAGGGTTAGTCATTCTAACTCAAAATTTCATAACACAGAAAATGATGCCTTATAGACTTGCCCTTTGGGTGCTCAGCTAGAAAGCTTGCTCGGCGTTATCACTCTCGGAAAGGACTAGCCATTCCCTTCAAGTGATGCCTTGATCAACCTTTCTAGCTGAACACTGAAACCTGCATCTTGAGGTATAATGGGTATTCACACTCATTCGGAGGTTTAATGTCTAACCTAATTCCCAACTTGGCCTTTATATTCCCGGGACAAGGCTCTCAATCTTTAGAAATGTTGAGTTCTTTTGCTGATACCGCGGTTGTAATGCAGACATTTGAACAAGCTTCAGATGTTATCGGTTATGATCTTTGGAAGTTGTGTCAAGAAGGACCTGTTGAAACTCTTATCGAAACCGACAAAACCCAACCAGCTCTGTTAACCGCGAGTGTGGCTTTATGGAACCATTGGAAAACGATAGGACCCGTGCCAAGCATGATGGCAGGACACAGTTTAGGCGAATATTCCGCATTAGTTTGTGCAGGTATTCTCGATTTTAATACAGCGGTAAAACTCGTAGAAAAACGGGGTCAATTAATGAAACAAGCGGTTCCGGCAGGCGTTGGAAAAATGGCCGCCATCATTGGATTAGATAATGATAAAATTCAATTAGCTTGTGAAGAGTCCGCAAAAGGACAAGTAGTTTCACCGGTTAATTACAATTCGCCGGGGCAAACGGTTATCGCTGGAAATGCAGATGCCGTAGAAAGAGCGATGCAATCTTGTATAGACGCGGGAGCGAAACGCGCATTGCCATTAGCGGTTAGTGTACCTTCTCACTGTATGTTGATGAAATCAGCTTCAGACGAATTATTCAATGAACTGTCTAATATCTCATTAAAGCAAAGTGATATTAAAGTGATTAATAACGTTGATGTTAAAATTGAAACTTCAGCCGAAAATATTAAAGATGCTTTAGTTAGGCAACTATATTGTCCTGTTAATTGGTTTGAGAGTGTCGAATTGATGGTTAAAGGAAGAATTGATACGCTAGTAGAATGTGGTCCAGGGAAGGTGCTAAGTGGTTTAAGTCGACGCATTGATCGCTCAATAAATTCATTGGCGTTACAGGATTTAAATTCATTAAATCAATCAGTTGAATCATTTAATTAAAGTAGATTCTAGCAATTGATCAAATTTTATTGCTTAGTTAGGAAAAGGAAAAATTATGTCAGATAATCGTTTAGCGCTAGTTACAGGTGCATCTCGCGGAATTGGTCGAGCAATCGCTGAAAAGTTAGGTAGTGATGGTTTCACCTTGATTGGAACGGCAACATCTGAAGATGGCGCTTCCAATATTAATGAATACTTTAAACAACAAGGTATTCAAGGTGAAGGCATGGTGGTTAATGTTTCTGAAGCAGAGTCAATTGCAACGCTGATTAAATCCATTAAGGAGAAATACGGCAAGACACCAGAAATTTTAGTTAATAATGCTGGGATCACCCGAGACAATTTATTAATGCGAATGAAAGATGATGAGTGGGATTCGATTATAGAAACCAACTTAACTTCTATATTTCGTCTTTCAAAAGCTTGTTTAAGGGGCATGATGAAAGCAAAGTTTGGTAAAATCATCAATGTGGGTTCCGTTGTTGGTAGCACGGGGAATGCAGGCCAAACTAATTATTCTGCATCAAAAGCTGGGGTCATTGGTTTTTCAAAGTCACTGGCTAAAGAAGTAGGATCGCGCGGAATTACGGTTAATGTAGTATCACCTGGTTTTATTGATACAGACATGACAAAAGCACTAGATGATAGCCAAAAAGACTCATTATCAGCAACGATCCCGCTTAACCGTTTAGGTAAACCAGAAGAAATCGCCGCTGCTGTAGGTTTTTTAGCCTCTGATGGCGCAAATTATATTACCGGCGAAACACTTCATGTAAACGGCGGAATGTACATGGGATAAGGGCTAARWGRATNNTTTTWAASGTTTACTTGTAATATTTGAGGTCAGACCTTAAAATAAGCRTCAATAGTTACTTGCAACTTKTTAGAAAATCAATAAAATACACGCCTCAGCATACGCTGTTTAATTTTAGAGGAAGAACACAGACATGAGCACTATAGAAGATCGCGTAAAGAAGATCGTTATTGAACAATTGGGTGTTAAAGAAGACGAAGTCACATTAGAAGCTTCATTCGTTGATGACCTTGGAGCCGACTCTTTAGATACAGTTGAGTTAGTCATGCTTTTAGAAGAAGAATTTGATACTGAAATTCCAGATGACGAAGCAGAAAAAATCAATACTGTTTCCGCTGCGGTTACTTATATCAAAGCAAACGTAGAAGACGCATAAGTCTTTTAACCTTGCTCGACAGCATAGCTAAGGGTTAAAGCAGTATTCGTAAGGTTTTATAATAGCCTGAGTTTTAGAAACTGGTTTTAAAATTTAGTTAAAGCAATTAGTATTTAAACAATTGATTGACTACTTTCAATTGTTTGGCTTATTTAGGCCGATTAGAGCTACATTAGATATCTTCTACTAGATACGCTGATGTGGCTTTTTTTATTTCCATGGATGGAATGGTAGTTTTTTGCTCCATGCAAAAACTGCACTTCCTATTTCCATGTAGGGCGTATGCCTCAAATAGCCAAGGAAAGTTTGCCCCGTGAGCATAGCGAGTGYTGTGGGTATGGCGGTGAGGCGATATCTTTTTTGTGCTGWAGTTTCACGAATAAGTTTTACATATGATCGTTGCACTATCTTTTATAATTATTAAAGGAAGCTAAATTGATGAAAAATCGTGTTGTAGTGACAGGCATGGGCATGGTTAGTCCGGTAGGAAATGATGTTTCAACTTCGTGGCAGTCAATTATGGATGGCAAAAGCGGTGTAGAGGTTATTCCTGAATTTCAAGATATTGGATTATCGACCTATATTGCGGCAAAAGTTAAAGATTTAGATGTAGAGCAATATATGCCAAGGAAAGACGCMAGAAAATACGATATMTTCGTTCAATATGGCGTTTCCGCGTCGGTTCAAGCGATWCGSGATTCGGGATTAGAGGTGACAGATTCTAATGCTCACCGCATAGGTGTTTGCTTAGCTGCGGGCATTGGAGGAATGAAATCCATCGAAGAAAACCATAAAAAATTACTTGATAAAGGCCCTAGAAGAGTTTCACCATTTTATATACCTGGCTCAATCATCAATATGGCAGCGGGTCAATTATCCATAATGTATGGTTTAAAAGGACCGAATATCGCAATTGTCACGGCTTGTGCAACAGGAGTTCATAATATCGGCCATGCAGCCAGAATGATTGCCTATGGTGATGCCGATGCAATGATTGCAGGCGGATGCGAAATGACAACCACGCCTTTGACTATGGCTGGATTTGCTTCCGCTAAAGCACTTTCAACSAATAATGAAAACCCTACGTTAGCGAGTCGCCCTTGGGATAGAGATCGCGATGGTTTTGTTCTGGGGGAAGGTGCCGGGGTGATGGTTCTAGAATCTCTAGAAAGTGCCAAAGCTAGAGGCGCTAGAATCTATGCTGAGTTAACCGGTTTTGGAATGTCTGGAGATGCTTACCATATGACTTCGCCACCAGCTAACGGTGAAGGCGGTGCGTTAGCTATGACTAATGCTTTAAATGATGCCTGCGTTAACCCCGATCAGATCAGCTACATCAATGCTCATGGTACCTCGACATCTGCGGGTGATTTAGCCGAAACTAGCGCAGCAAAAACAGTTTTTGGTAAACATGTGTATGATTTAAAGATGAGTTCCACAAAATCCATGACAGGTCACATGTTAGGTGCTGCTGGAAGCGTCGAAGCTATATTTACAGTGAAAGCGTTACTCGAACAAGTTGCTCCTCCTACAATCAATTTAGACAATCCCAGCGAAGGCTGTGATTTAAACTATGTTGCCCATATACCGCAGGAAACGAAGATGGAACATGCGTTATGTAATTCCTTTGGATTTGGCGGCACTAACGGTTCGCTTTTGTTTTCCATATTGAAATAAAGACCTAAATGCTGAACCATTTTAGAGTTGCTCTTTTCATCGCGGTATCGGTTGTCCTTTTGTGGACACCTTTGTCTCACTCAGAAACCGGAAAAAATAGACCATTTTCTCTAAGCACCGAAGTCATTACTCAAGGTAGTATGATTATTGGTCAATTAAGACTAGATCAATTAGAGATTGCACAATTAAAATCGAGTTATCAAATACAACTCAACGGAAAAAATTTACTAATAACACCTAAAGGCCAGTTTGTATTTGGTGTAGGCAGAGATGAAAAGGGTGAAATTATCTTAACCACTGAATATATAAGTAAAATGGGGCAAATAACATCTGAATCATTTGTCTTTAATATTCAACAACGAGATTGGAAAGTTGAAAGAATTGACGGTTTACAGAAATCAAAAGTTAATCCCCGTTCGGCTAAATTAATCGAAAGAATCAGAAAAGAAACAAAGTTAGTTAAACAAGCAAGGGCAACAAAAAGTCAGCTACTCGACTTTACAAAAACATTTATCAAGCCTGCACACGGAAGGATCTCAGGTGTTTACGGCAGCCAACGGATCTTAAATGGTATTAAAAAGCGTCCTCATTACGGGCAAGATATAGCTAACAAGATTGGCACTGTGGTGATCGCTCCGATTGGAGGGGTAGTGACACTGGCGGAAGAGGATTTATTCTATTCGGGCGGCACTATCATCATTGACCATGGGTATGGCGTGAACACAACGTATTTACATTTAAGTCAAATAAACGTCAAAGTAGGGCAAACCGTTAGCCAAAAAGACAAAATTGGTGAAATTGGTGCAACAGGTCGCGCAACCGGCCCTCATTTAGATTGGCGTCTTAACTGGAACACGACTAGACTAGATCCAGCCCTACTAGTTAAATATAAATAAGCTAGTTAAATCTAGATAAGTGAGTTAAAGATTAATAGCTTAGGCTTAAATTGTGATATTCATCCCTCATTGTTAGTTACCTCAGGTTAAAATCAGTCTCAGGTTAAAATCAAATGATTCTTTTAGGAAGTTGAGTGTAAATTGAATTTGATAAAACAACGTTTTGATAATTAACAATATACTAATAGGTAAATAATGCGCGTCATCTCTCTACTTGTCATTTTTTTAATTTCTGTGCTTTCTATTATCTCTAAAGCATCAGAAAATAATGCCATCAATTTAACCGGCGTTTACGGATTCGATAGTAATCCCCATCATCTGCCAGAATCTTCAAATAATATACAGGAAGAATACTGGAAGGCGTCCATGCTGATTGATACAAACTACGATGATCGATTTTTTTTCACAGCTAATGTCAATAGAAGCCAATTTGTTGTTGATGAAAGAGCCGATACATTTGATGCATCGGCAGAGATAAGAATTGATTCAGGCTTTGGTTTTGAAGATATTGATTTCGGCTTTGAAATTGCTTACGGATTTGAAAGCCTAGATAAGACCTATGTTAGTCAATACACTGGTTTCATTGGTACATTTGCCGGAGAATCAATCGCCGATCGATATGATTTTGATGAAACAAACTATCAAGCAAAACTAAAATATAATCCTTATCGAACATTAGAAGTGGCACTAACTTATACCGCGTATTACCGAATTTACAAAGAACTTGAGATTGCAGGATTAACTAACTTAAACAATGATAAAACAGTTTACCAGTTAGGTTTAGAGTATTTATCTTCCGATAAAGGTCGATTTTTCTTTAATGGTGAATATGCTAAAACAATCTATGAAGAGAGACTATCCAGAGATCTAGGGGCGGTTTATATTGCCGATGATTTATTAATCCTTGAAATGTATGACGTTAACATAGGTTACATCTACGATCCTGAAAAAGGCATTCATTGGGAATATAAGTATAACTATCAAAACCAACGAGACAGAGCGTCAGGATATTATAATGGCGTACAAGGTTTTATTTCGATGACCGGGAGATACGCTATTAACGATTATCATCATATCTATGGTACGTTAGGTTATTATAAATTTTCTTTTAAAAATCAAGATAATAGAATCTTAAACCCAAGAGAAGAAGATGCTAAAGAGCGATATGGTACTGATATTAAGTTAAGTTATGAGTGGATAATCGCTACCTTATTCACAACTAATTTGGCTGCATACGCTGATATTGGCTACGCAAAATACATCAACAAAGATATCGTTTTTTCCTATCAACAAGCTTATGCTGGAATCGGTATTCGTTGGTCAGCATTTTAAGCACGGCAACCGCATGAATGGTCAGATCAGTCATAATATTGGTGAAAGTACTTTCTCAGCATAATTAATATCCAGAGCTGCCTTATAGCGTTTAC
>NVTT01000099.1 GCA_002401655.1 Gammaproteobacteria bacterium
AAAGTCTTAAGTCCCCTTCGTCTAGAGGCCTAGGACACCGCCCTTTCACGGCGGTAACAGGGGTTCGAACCCCCTAGGGGACGCCATATTAAAAAGCCCGATTTATTCGGGCTTTTTTATGTCCATGGATGGAGGGTATTCCCTAAAGAGCCATGGATGGCGGTAGGGTTGTGTCTTTATTTTACGAATTCAGGTTCTAGAATCGTCAATAGCAATGGTATAATACCTAAATCAAAAATTAGCTTGGCCTCAAACACGGTTATGCAAAAAGCTCAATTAGTCACTAATACCATCAAATCACCTGCCAATGAATTTCCGTTCCCCGTTTCCCCTAAAATATTGGGCGAGGAAGAAAAAATGGCGCTTATTGAATCTTGCACAAAGAAGCTTAAAGAAAATAATGCGGTTCTCATAGCACATTATTATACTGATCCAGAAATTCAATCCTTAGCAGAAGCGACGGGTGGGTTTGTTGGTGACTCCTTAGAAATGGCAAAGTTTGGTGCCAATCATTCAAGTGATACATTGGTAATTGCGGGAGTTAAATTTATGGGTGAAACATCAAAAATGTTAAGCCCCCATAAAAAAGTCATTATGCCTACGCTAGAAGCAACCTGCTCTTTAGATATAGGTTGTCCGGCAAAAGAATTTGGAGAGTTTATCGCCAAACATCCCGATCGAACCGTTGTTGTTTATGCTAATACCTCAGCAGCAGTGAAAGCTCAAGCTGATTGGGTGATTACCAGTAGCATAGCGGTTGACGTGATTAAACATTTAATGGCAAAAGGGGAAAAGATCCTTTGGGCTCCGGATAAACATTTAGGTCGATATATTCAAAAAGAGACGGGGGCTGATATGCTTTTGTGGGATGGCTATTGTGTCGTCCATGATGAATTTAAGCACCAAGCTCTAGTCACTACAAAAGCGCTATTTCCTGATGCTGCGATATTAGTTCATCCAGAGTCACCAGAGAATATCATTCAATTAGCCGATCATGTTGGATCAACTTCGCAACTCATTAAAGCGGCTAAAGACCTTCCACATCAACAATTGATTGTTGCAACGGATAAAGGCATTTTTCATAAAATGCAACAAGCCGCTCCAGATAAAGAGTTAATTATTGCGCCCACAGCCGGAGAAGGGGCTACCTGTAAAAGTTGTGCCCAGTGTCCTTGGATGAAAATGAACCAACTAACTAACATGGAGCAAGTTTTTGAAAGTGAACATTTAGAGCGCGGCAATAACGAAATATTTGTTGAGAAAAGTCTAATAGAAAAAGCAATGCGACCATTAGCAAGAATGATCGCATTTAAAGGTTAGGTTTCATCCTAGGCTAGCTAGATTACTTTAAATCAATGTTTTATAACTGAGTTGAAAAATTACTCTTTCTCGGTGCATTGCCTAACGAAACATCGCCACTGTCTGACAACCTCATCTGTAAATTGAGATCGGTTTTTGACTCAGAAAATTTCAGAGCATCGTCACGTGTTATCACACCATCTTTATAAAGTTTAAATAAAGACTGATCAAAAGACATCATGCCATCCATATGGTGCTTTTCAATGGCTTTCTTTAATTCTTCTAAATGATCTTTTTGAATAATCTCTTGAATATCGGGTGCTTTCATCATTATTTCCAATGCTGCTACTCGTTTACCGTCTTGGCTCATTACTAAGCGTTGGGAAACAATTCCTTTTAACACACCAGAAATTTCTTTCATTAGCGATGAACGTTGCTCTTTTGGGATCATATTTTGGATTCTTTCCAACACTTGTTTTGAATTATTACCGTGAATAGTAGCAAGACACAAATGACCTGTTTGCGCATAACTTAATGCATATTTCATTGCCTCTTCATCTCTAATTTCGCCAATTAAGATGACGTCAGGGGCCTCTCTCATCGCATTTTTAAGCGCGTTATGATAATTCTTAGTATCTACACCTATTTCTCGTTGGTCGATAATGGACAGTTTATGTTCATGTAAAAACTCTATCGGATCCTCTATGGTTAATATATGGCTGGTATCACGACGATTTCGATAATCAATCATGGCCGCAAGCGTAGTAGATTTACCCGAACCAGTTGGTCCGCAAATTAAAACAAGCCCTGATCGTTCCATTACCAGCTTTGCAACTGTTGCGGGTAGTTTTAAAGATTCTAAATTCGGAATATCTGATTTAATATGGCGCATCACCATACCGACTTCACCCCGTTGCATAAAAACATTGACTCTAAATCGTCCGATATCATCAACTGATATGGCAAAATTTTGCTCCCACTCCTCTTCAAATTCGTCTATTTGTTTTTGTGTCATCAACTCATAAGCGATTGATTTAATTGCACCATTAGGCAATGCTCCTTGACCCATCGGGGTGGAGACGCCTTCAATTTTCATATGAGGAGGTGCGCCGGTACTAAAAAACAAATCCGATGCATTTTTTTCAGCCATAAGGCGTAACAGGAGTTTAATATCCATTGTTTTTATTTTTGACCTTTATTGATTACATTACCAAAACTTATAAAATTATTCTTTTATAACAATAGCTTAGAAGAAAAAACAAAGCTAGTCGATAACATTAGCATACTTTAAATTTACGTATCAAGTATAGTTGAATTTTACCATCTCAAAGTATTTTTTATATTTGCTGCAATGCATGAGATTAAGCATTGCCATTCTGTTCATTTTTGTATAATCTACGCGCCTCAAAGTTGAAGTGTATTTATGACTTAATAAGCATACATCCTCACTTTGAGCAATTATTGACTTAGAAATTGTTAGGTGAGTTGGTCGAGTGGCCTATGGCACTAGCTTGGAAAGTTAGCGACGGTTTATCCCGTCCGAGAGTTCGAATCTCTCACTCACCGCCATTCTCTTAGGAGCTTTTCCGCTGTAGGTTTCCTATTTCTCGGACAAGCTCCTAGTCAGTAATCACAATGGTGGTCCTATTGGTCCTCCCGCAATGATAAATTGTGAACTCCGCCAGGCCCGGAAGGGAGCAACGGTAACAATCGACTCATGTGCCGGGATGTGGCTGGTAGGACTGCCACCCATTCTTTTGTTTTTCGATAAATCCTAAAAATTTCAACCTTGACAATTGTTATTAATCCTTCTATTTTTAGGGAAGGAATAATAAATGTTAATTAGGGATAATAACGGTGAATCAATCAGTTACAAGACTCTTTGCTTTATTAATGATGATTTTTGTTGGTTGCAATAGTAATCAAAAGGAAAGTCAAAATCATGAATTGAACGAATCTAAAATATCACCAATTGATATTTCTATAAAACTGTCTCTTGATTTAAAAGAAGAATTGAATCCTAGTTCATCCGAMRKWTYTGWTARMTWTWTWWMKKMNGAACMWYMWSAATCGWYKKRCYWYMMKWCKWRYKMKANCGGCRMARGCGCSAKMRGAKKYAMKYKRWMYRWYGGACTCACCGTCCCGTTTTCCTTGCACGTGGGGCGTTGACACAAAAATAGCCCGCGGCCTGCATGTTGCAGGTCGCGGACTAGTGAAGCCAATCAGCATCACTCCGTTTTTCCGGAGGAATCGTTCAGGTAGCGGAAGAGTTCGCCATTTGTCGAGAAGAGGATTGTGGTGTCCTTGTCCATCGTGGCCTTGTAGGTCTCCATCGTTTTGAGGAAGGCGTACAGTTCCCTTGATTCCGGAGTCTTGTCGTAAGCCTCCGCGTAGATTTCGATGGCGCGCGCATCGGCCTCACCACGGATCTCCTGGACGCGGCGATAGGCCTCGGACTGGATCACGGAAAGGTCTTTTTGACGGTTGCCAAGGATCTTGGCCGCTTCGCCCTCACCCTCGGAACGGAAACGCGAGGCGATTTGCTGGCGCTCCGAGATCATGCGTTCGTAGATTTTCTCTACCACGCTGGGGTTGTAGTTGATGCGCTTGAAGCGCACGTCGAGCAGCTCGATACCAAAGACGGCGAGTTTTTCACGCGCCGCAGTTTGGATCTCTTGCTCAATCATTTTACGGCCCTTGCGAATGGGGTGCAGGACGCCAATATTGCTGCTGCCGCTGCCAGATTCTTCCAGGGAGTCATCCTTGACCGGGACACGATCTTTGGAAGTACGGATGACTTCGATCAGGTCATGCTTGGCGATTGCATTGCGCGTTTCACTGCCCAGGATGTCATCCAGGCGTGATAGGGCGCTGCGCTCATCGCGCAAGCGTTGGAAGTACACCAAGGGGTCGGTGATGCGCCAACGGCCAAAAGTGTCCACCGAGATGTACAACTTGTCGCGCGTGGGCATTTCTGTTCGCTGGCCGTCCCACTCGAGGATGCGCTTTTCAATGCGGTTGACCTCTTGCGTGAAGGGTTGCTTGAAGTGCAAACCCGCCGTGGTGATCGGATCGCCCACAGGTTTGCCAAACTGCGTGATGATGACCTGTTCGGTTTCATCGACCACGTACATGGATGAGCGCAAAAGGATGGCGCTGACTAGAATGAGCAGCACTAGGCCGCCTGAGATGATTGCTTTCATTATCGTTTTCCTCCGCCAATGAGGCCTTGCGCGCCGCCCAGATTGAGCAAGGGCAATATGCCGGAAGCGCTTTCGTCTATGATGATTTTCTTACCGACCCTGGGCAGTACGTCGCCCATGGTTTCCAGGTACAAGCGCTGCTTGGTGATTTCAGGGGCCTTGATGTATTGGGCCAATTGGGATGTGAATGCCGAGGCATCGCCTTGGGCTTCGTTGATGCGTTTGGCCGCATAACCCTCCGCCGTGCGGATCAACTGGTCGGCTTCTCCGCGGGCGCGCGGAACCGACTTGTTGTATTCGCCGTTGGCCACGTTGATCGCGCTCTCGCGCTCTTGCTGGGCCTGGTTGACTTCGTTGAAAGAAGCTTGAACGCGCGTGGGCGGGTTAACGTCCTTGAGCTGCACCTGGTCGATCTTGATGCCCATCTTGTAGCTCTTGACCAGGGCTTGGAGTTTGACCAGGGCTTCGTTTTCGATTTCCTGGCGGCCGATCGTGATGACCTCGTCAACGGTGCGGTCCCCCACGACTTCGCGCATGACGCTTTCTGAGGCATCCCGCAAAGTGTCGTCCGCGAAGCGAACATTGAAGAGGTAGCTCTTGGGGTTTTCGATGCGGTATTGAATGACCCACTCGACCAGGGCCGCGTTCAAGTCGCCGGTGACCATGGCCTTTTCATCGGCCCACTCGCGCTGACCGGAAGACTGCCAGCGGTTGGTGTTGCCACCCGTTCCGAAGCCAAATTCCTGCTTCAGCTGACGGCGAACAGGAACCAGCTTGACCCTGTCCACGCCAAAGGGGAATTTGAAGTGCAGGCCGGAGTTCTGGGTCGACTTGAATTCGCCGAAGCGCATGACGACCCCTTCGGACTCGGCGGGCACCGTGAATACGGAGGTCCAGGCGGCAATCAAGATGAGGCCCAGGATGCCCGCGGCCAGCACGAGCTTGGGATTGACCTGGATGTCCGGGCGATCGGGGAAGGAGTTGGTCGGAAATGGATTCCGGGGAGGAGATTCACTCATGGCGTTTGGGGGTGTTTGGTGTGCCCGAGGCACCCTGGCAGTCTTTCCAGATAGCCTCGCAATAGCAAGTCAAAAGGGCTGGGTGTCGTAGCGGGAAAGGGATGTGATTTTCGGGTCCTACCAGTGCAACACACGGCTACCCGTGGGCGGGAATAGCCGCTAGACTGACCCCATGGCCAGCAAAGCAGTACTCCTAGATCTCGCAAGCTTCATGGACTCCCCCCTTACGCAGGGAATGGAGGGCATTCAACGGGATCAGATTAAATCGATCACGGGCAAATTCCTGGCGGTATGCCACGATCAGATAGGCAAACGCCCCTGTGACCTGGATGGCCAGGACATGCACGGTGCCCTGGGGCACCTGCTTCCGGGCCGCTTTGAACGCAAGGATCCGCTCGCGAAGCACGTTCCTGTGGTCCTGCGCGCTTACCTGCAGCACCTGGAAGAGACCCAGGTGATCTCCCAGGCCTTTGAGCTGCGCAATGGATTTGAAACCACCATCGACGAGTTCCTTGAAACCGTTCGGACTGGAACCAATCCCCACCACAAGCACCACGAACCCCAAGCACCCCTCAAGCACGGGGCCCCCAAGCTAGGCCGTAACGACCCCTGCTCCTGCGGCAGTGGCAAGAAATACAAGAAGTGCCACGGCAAATAAGCGTGCCCGACCGCTGACGAAAAAGGGACACCGCCCGTGGCGATGTCCCTCCTATGAGCCGTGAGGCTCAAGCTTGGCAGGCTTGGTTGGTGCGGGTTGCTGGAATCGCCCTAAACGTAATTCCTGTGCATTCCGCGCCGATAGTTCCAGGACCTAGGTCCGGGAGACCACCGGGGTCTACTTCATTCCCTATGTGCCATAGTAGGCATCAGCGCAGCGGGCACCGTGAGCATGTCACCCCCTAAGGGCAATTTTATCAAATTGCTTAGAATCGAGACCTGCGCGCCCCTGGAGCCACTTACCGAGCCTGCTAATTCCCGGGCAAGCGGGCGATCAGGGCGTCCCTGTTGAGAATTTTGATGCGTCCCCTACCCAGCTGAATGGACCCTTGGGTTTCCAACTCTTTCAGTTGGCGACTGACCACTTCACGCGCGGTGCCCATGTCGATCGCCAATTCTTGGTGCGTTGCGTGCACGGTTCCAGACTTTTCCAAATCCAAAAGTGTGCCCGCCAAGCGTTCTTCGATGGACTGAAACACCAATACGTCGATGCGCTTGATCAAGTCGGCCATGCGCGAACCAAACGCGTCGAAAACGAAGTTGCGGAAGGTCTTAGATTCGTCGAGCAGGCGGTGAAAAACATCCGGTCCGAGAGCCACGATGCTCAACGGTTTTTCCGCGCTGACCGTGGCGCCCAGGCGATCTCCGGAAAGCAAGCAAGCTGTGCTTAGCGTACAAGTACAGCCTTCCTGCAGGCGGTACAGCAGGATCTCCCGGCCTTCTTCCGAGAGCATCGTGACCCGCAGGGTGCCCGAGATGACCATGGGGAAACTGCCCCCCATTTGCCCTACGCCCATCAACGTTTCGCCTGCGGAGAAAGTGGTGATCGGGGAGGCCTCGAGCAGGCGCCGCAATTCGGGCGACTCCAAACGAAGCAGGGACGGGAAGTGTGAAAGCCAAGGGGCCTGGTTGGAGGGAGCTTCCATAACGTGGGCGGTATCGGGAATGGTTATCGGGACAGGGCAGGTCCCTGGAATCACGGGGTGAGCAGCGCCCCCCGCATCTCCACTATTCTAACAGAGTCAGTCCTTTAGACCCAATTTTCGAAGCTTGGGCGCGATGACCATTTGGCAATAACGGCCCGTCTTGTTGGCCTGGTAGTAATCCTGGTGGTCATCAGGCCCGCCGATCAGTTTCGAAGCCGCGCTGATTTCGGTGACCACGGGGTCTTCGAATTCGGCGCGCTCGCCCAGGGTATCCTTGCTCAAGCGCGCGATGCGCTCTTGCTCCGGGGAGTGAAAGAAGATCACCGAGCGGTATTGGGTTCCCACGTCCGCTCCCTGACGGTTGAGGGTGGTGGGATCGTGCAAACGCCAGAACCAATCGAGGAGCTCGGCGTAGGGCAGCACCTTGGGGTCGAAGGTCAATTGCACCACTTCCGCATGCCCGGTGGTGCCCGAGCAGACTTGGCGGTAGGTGGCCTCGTCGTCCGCTCCCCCCATGAACCCGGAGGTGACATCCGTCACCCCATCGAGCTGCTCGAAAACGGCCTCAACACACCAGTAGCAGCCGGCGCCAAAGGTCGCGGTTTGCAACTGGGCTGGGGCCATATCTAACATATTTAAATACACCGCTTCATTGTCTTCGCCGATACCAGGTGCGCTAAGGCCTATTTTCAGAGGGGTTTTTGATAATTGTGCCCAGGC
>NVTT01000008.1 GCA_002401655.1 Gammaproteobacteria bacterium
AGCTAGCTCATCAGCCGTCATTGATTGAATAATCGCTTCAGATATTAACCCTATGCCTAGAACAATTACTACAGAATCAATAACTCGCCTAATTTTCTGTCGATTTACTTCGACACTTTCAGGTTGAAAATAAAGATGGGGATATTTTTCTTTTGGGTGTCGCGCAAACAACGCTATTCGATAGTTTCGCCATTTAAGCGGAAGGTAAATTGAAAGCGTGACTATTTGACTAATAAAAACTAAAAGAACCAATAGGGTTAAATAATTCATGTTATTGATAAATTCAAACACTGTTAAGCTCCTAATGATTCTTTTTCATGATGGCAGTAAAAGCCAAACGTATTTCGGAATCGGTTAGTCCCGCATCTCGAAGCTTTAAAACGGTGCTATCCATTATTGAAAGCGCTTTTTCTCCCCAATCAATAACGCTATTAGCTTTTGCATCATCATGAACAAAAGTACCTTTATAGCCTTTTGCCACAATAACCTTGTCTCTTTCTAGTACTTTATAGGCTTTTGCGACCGTATTTTGATTAATACCTAAATCACTCGCTAGTTGCCGAATAGGCGGCAGCGCAAGCCCTGCAGTCAACTCGCCGGTAATTACAGCCTGCTTTATTTGAGCAATTAATTGAGCAAACATTGGTAACTCATTACTTGTATCGATGGAGATTTCCATTTGTAAATTAATGTTTCCATTTGGTTGTACTGCTTGATCTAATAATACATCTATTCTATAGTGTTCTCAATAGATGTACTAGCTGAACTAATAATACATCTAATTACAGTTCTAATGACAGACTTAATAACAGTTCTAATAAAAAGTTTAATCAGACGATGGCTATTTAGTTAGATATTATTTTTAAACTACCTTTAATGGAGAAAACAAATGAAATGTTCAAACAAGCAATCTTCGGTCTTAAAGCACTCAATAATCTGGGCAACGTTAATCATCGCTCTTTCATACTTGTTAAAAGATAATTTAACGGATTCTAGCATCAAGAATACTATTTTTATCTTTATGATAGGCGCTTGGTATATGTCTCATTCATTGTTATCAAAAGCTCATGGGCTTAAAATGGTTTCTGACTGTGAAACAAAATTATTTCGACGCTTTTTCTCTAACGAAAATAGTAAAGATGAAAAATAATTAGAAGCAATCGACACTATTTTGATCAACATAATTTGAATTACATTGGTAATAAGTCATTTAAATTGTGTTGTTCAAGCCGATGGGCTGACTATTTTTGATAGAGCGTTAACCCACAAAGTTGGTAGGACTAATGTTTAACCAAAAGCTAGCCAAATCCCAACCATAATCATTAAACTACCCGATATCCGATTTAACCAAGCTAGTTTATCGCTTTGTTGCAATAGTCGACGAAGTGTCTTTCCGCCTGTTGCATAAATCATCATAAAAGAAAATTCTGAAATTAAGATAATACCAACCAAAATACTAAGTTGAAGAGTTAGTGCCATTTGAGGGTTTATAAAAGGAGGCAATAATGCAATCATAAATGCCCAACCTTTAGGATTGGCAATTGCTGATATAAAGCCTTGCGCAAACAATGTCTTTTTATTAATGCCCTGCTGTGAACTATCGAATTTGGCTTTGAACACGTCATGCGATCGCCATAATTTTATACCAAGATAACAAAGATAGGCTCCACCTAAGTATTTAAGAATTAAAAAAAGACTAGGATATTCCAGCATAATTTTAGCGACACCAATTACCGCGAGAATCGCGACTGTAGCGACTCCTAACAACTCACCCCACATCATCCATAGAGTTCTACGAATGCCTATGGTCATACCTAAGGTCATCGCTAGAGTCATGCACATACCAGGCGTTGCTGATACAAAGAGGAATGTAGGTATAAATAATAGTAATAAATTGTTATCAATCATACCCAAATAGTACCAAATAATTAAGCCCGTACTCAATAGAAAAAAACAACATATTTAATAAATTAATCGCAAAGATCTTTCTCTCTTTGTTTAGCGCTTTCAATTATTTTTATCGCTTGCCTATTTTCTTCAAAATTACTTTCTTCTATTATTAAATTTGGTACCTGTGTTGGTTTTCTGTTTTCATCAAAAGCTACCAGATTAAAGAAAGCACTTACACATTTGAGCAATTCACCATTACCAACATCTCTATAAACTAAAGCTTTCACCATCATAGAAGTATTTCCTACTGCCACAACTTTCGCCGTCGTTTTAAGGTTGTTACCTACCCATAATGGTTCAGCAAAATGAACCGCCTCTACCGTTACTGTCGAAACCTCAGTTTGAGAAAAACGTTTGGCAGCGATAGCGGCAGTAGTATCCATTATTGCTAGTAAATCACCACCAAACATATTGCCATTAGGATTTGCTTGGTTTGGAAAAACCATGATCCAATTTTGAATTTCTTCTGGATATTTACTCAGGCGTTTATTTTTCATAGTTTAGACTCGGTAAATACTGATAAAATCGTTATTTCTCTATATTTGAGTTAGTTTAAGTGCAAAACGATTTAAATCAACGATTTAGATCAATGAACAGTCTATTAATCTTAAGTATAGGCTTATGCAGAGATTATCTAGGTTTGACAGCTCCTTTTACTACCTGTACATTAGCGAATACTAATGTAATTAGAAATAACCTATATTTTAGGTTAAAGAGAAATTAAAATGACACAAGAAATCTACTCTCTCCAACAAAAAAACCTAATTCAGCAAGGTTATCAAGACTATACGTCTAAACAACTTAAGCAAATTGATATGGGATTAAGGTTCACTCCATTGACTTGTGCTTTGATTGCTCTCTATGGGTTATATGTACAAAGCCCCGCAATCTTGTATTTTGTTGCCGTGCTAGGCATGTGGGCATTTTTCTTTCCCGCGGGTCACCCGATGGATTTAATCTACAATAAAATTATTTGCAAAGTCGTTGGTAGTCAAACATTACCGGCAAACCCTCTGCAAAGACGGCTTGCATGTTTTGCTGCTGGAATAATGAACACAATGGCTGCAACCTTTTTTGTTTATCAAATGCCACAAGCAGCTCTCATCACCGGCGGTATGTTAATGATTTTGCAGGCCATCGTTATATTTACTCACTTTTGTACACTTTCTTGGATGTACGAAAAAATACTTCGCGCGTTGGGAATGTGGGAAAAGCCTATTGATATTGATGAAGCTAAATCGCTGTTAGCAAAAGGTGCAATTATTGTCGATGTTAGAGGTCCCGATGAATATGCAAAAGGCCATGTTGCTAACGCAATAAATATTCCTCTCGGCGATATCGAGTCTAAAATAAGTCAGCTAAAAAATGAAGTTGTGCTTCTACATTGCGCATCTGGCGCTAGAAGCCAAATAGCGAAACAAAAATTAAATAATTTAGGGTTGTCTAATGTGTTTAATTTGGGTTGCAAGAAAACAGCATTTTCTMWAGTNRGAWAWTNAGNWKMGMAANYKSWYAAYCNNTWAATMNGNAAKWYWGMARAAATAAAACCTGAAACCTGAAATAAGAATTAGTTCCTAATTACTTTAGGTATATTTAAATTTATGGCTATAGCCATTATTCTATTTAGATGTCAAATTGATCTAGGTCATCATTCACCGTCCCACACATGATATTGTAGTATTACAAAATAGATATATAAAAAAGTAGCTTTTTATTCTATTATTTTGAAAGGAGCATATCATGTACAAGCATATTTTATTATCAACAGAATTATCAGCTGAAAGCAAAATAATTGAAGAACGCGCGTCAGCTCTGCAAAAACTAACAGGCGCAAAATTAAGTATCATTCACGTAATTGAACCAATGCCGGTAGTGTTTCCCATTGGTGAAAGTGCAATTGTTTATAACTTTCAAGAAACAATAGATAGACTCATTGAACAGGCAAAAGAAAGACTTTCAAAACTCCAAAAACAAATCAACATTGCTGATTCCGAAATACACATTAAGCAAGGTTATATTGGTGACGAAATTTTAACTTATGCGAATGAAAATGGCGTTGACTTAATCATTACAGGAAGTCATGGACGTCACGGCGTAAGGCTTCTTTTAGGTTCAACCGCCAATGCCGTTTTACATGGAGCAAAATGTGACGTTATGGCTGTACGAATTAAAAGCTGATGTTACATAGATAAATGTATTAATACTTTAATCTATTACTACCGCAATACACTCAACTTCAACTCTAGCCGATAATCCTAAACCGCTACCAGCCATTGCGCTTCTAGCGGGGTGGTTTTTAATAAAGAATGTTTTGTATACATCATTAAATTTTGACCATTCTTTAATATCAGCAAGAAATACGGTACATTTCGCCACTCTATCAAGACTAGAATTATACTTTTGCAGAGTATTAGAAATGTTTATCATTACTTGTTTTGTTTCGGCAACGATCCCGCCTTTCACTAACTTATTAGTTTTTAGATCGCCCCCCTAATTCGCCCAACAAATAGAGAACATTTCCTACTTGAGTTACTTTTGAAAATGGATAGCCATTATCCGATGCGGATTCATCATTTAGAAAAATAATCACTTCAACTTGTTTTCTAACCGTTCTTTGCTTGCTAGAAATTTCCAGATTAATTTCTCCGGCATTATTTGCAATACATAATATACAAATTTAAGCTAACCAAGATCAAACCGCTAGTGCGACAATTTGTCACTGTTTCAGTAGAGTAATAATGAGCTAAAATCATTTTTTTTGCAATTAGGACTATTAATGAAATTTCTTTCTCTATTTGTCTGCTCTACGCTAGTTTTTTCGCAGTACCAAGTACAAGCACACGACAAACAAAAATCACGCGCTGACAGCCATGCACCAATAGGTGTTATGGGCGATCATTTACATAAGAAAGGTGAATGGATGTTCTCTTATCGTTATATGAATATGAATATGGACGGAATGCTGTCTGGTAAAGATTCAATCTCACCCGATCAAATCGCATTAACATCTAATCCGTTATCTGGAGAAACCATGAGAATGGGCAATTTAGCCGATGGTTCTCCTCGACTCATGATGGTGCCTCCCACTTATAGAGTTTCGCCACTCGATATGTCCATGGAAATGCATATGATAGGAGGAATGTACGGATGGACCGATGATATTACAATAATGCTAATGCTACCCATCATTCAAAACAAAATGACTCTGCTCTCTTATGGGGGATCTTCTGGCACTAACGCAATTGGCACTTTTGACGGTGAGACCTCTGGTTTAGGTGATATTAAAATATCTGCTTTAATAAAATATTCAGCAGATGGAAATCAAAAAAGTCACTTTACTATTGGGCTAAGTTTACCAACTGGAGATACAACAGAAAAAGGTAATATTTTACCTCCCTTTGCAGGAATGATGACTCCAGCCGGCGAAACCGTAGAAATTGATAGGCTTGGATATTCTATGCAGCTGGGATCAGGCAGTTACGATTTATTACCCGGCTTTACTTTTTWYRWYSSWGMYGWYWRTKYAGSWWGSRSTWCNTCAWAYAANWGCWSKMKKTRSAKKWGAKAATAACGATGAAGGCTATCGTTTGGGAAATCGTCTAGAAGCACAAGTTTGGCTAACAAACCAATGGCAGTCTTGGATCAGCGGTTCGGTAAAGATCAAAGTATTTAGCGAAGGAAAAATAAGTGGTAGAGATGAAATCACCACAGGCGGAATGCCCCTATTTGTGAGTAGTCATTCCGGGAGAGATCAAGCTGAATTAAGTATTGGTATAAATCTACTTGGAGAAGATAGTTTACTGAAAGGGCATCGTCTTGCTATGGAATTTGCGGTTCCTATCTACCAAAATGTGAATGGACTACAGATGGAAAATGATTGGAATTTAACCTTGGGCTGGCAAAAGGCTCTTTAGTCTCTCTATTTGATGTTTCCATAACTCTCATGTGATATTTTAAGCATGAGAGTTAGTTTTATAATAACAAACTGAATGATATAATCATAAAAGTTTTATGCTTCTCAGTATTATAGGAAATTAATTTGTCAAACGACAATATTGCGATACTAAACCGTGTGCGGTTAATTGCTATTTTAGGGCAGATGATTGTTATCATCTACTCAGTCGTGTTCTTTGAAATAAAGTTACCCATATTATTTATAACAATTTTACTATCAATAGAGATTGTTTTCCTTATTTATGCAAAACGACGAACCACACTCACAAATCCAGTCAGTCAAAATGAGTTAATCTTTCATATATTGTTTGATTCATTAATATTGGCTGGTTTGGTTTATTTCAGCGGTGGTGCAAATAACCCATTTATTTACTTTCTACTTTTACCCGTCGCATTAGGCTCGTTCATGCTAGAGCCAAAATATTTACTGACATTAGTGGTTTCTGAATTAGTTCTTTATTCAATACTCAATATTTATCAACGCCCTTTAGCTCTAGGGGACACTAACCCTTTAACTTCATTTCATTTACACCTAGCCGGCATGTGGGTGAATTTTATCCTCACCGTAATTCTATTAGCTATTTTTGGATTAATTACGCGCTCATCGCTATTAAAACAAGAGAAAAAACTCCAGCAATTACGTGAAAAAAATCTACAAGATGAACAAATTCTTGGCTTAGGTATTATGTCAGCAAATGCGGCGCATGAATTAGGAACGCCTTTATCAACAATGGCAATTATAATTGATGATATTCAACATGCCAATATTTCTGATGAGCAAMAACTRGACATGGAWCTTTTGCAACAGCAAATTRTYMGATGTCGAAAAATYATYGSYCGTTTAAATGATAAAAGCCATCATGCTCAACAACAATTATTAGCCCAAGTTGAAGGTGGACTAAATGGTGAATCAAAAACTCAYAAYTKCAAGGARCAACTTGAATTATTAATMGARCGATGGTTAGTKTACCAACCTAAAATCACKCTKRSYAAAWRTTTTGARCAAACARTTSAGTCAAMTTATTATCAAATAASYATTAGTTTAGAACAAGCTATTACAAATCTATTAGATAACGCGGCTGATGCGAGTTTAGAAACGGGAAATAATACCATTCACTTAAAAATTTATTTATCAAAAGAAAGTATAGTTATCGATATCAAAGATAACGGTACAGGTATTTCTAAGCTAGACAAACCTAATATTGGAAAGCAAATACAGCCTAGCAACAAAAAAGATGGACTGGGTTGGGGAATGTTCTTATCAAATGTCAGTATTGAAAGAGTCGGTGGCAGTGTTCATATTTCAGATTGTCAAAATGAAACTAGTAGCGATAACAGTAGTGGTAGTCTTACTCGGATCATTTTACCGTTAGGTCTTTCATATGTTAAAGATTGATACAAATAGAATCATTATTATTGATGACGAGCTAAGTTATAGAGAAGTACTCGCAAGAAGTTTGTCGCGATTAGATTACGAAACAGAGCATTTTTCAAAACCACAAGATGCAATGCCCAGCATAAAAAACATTGGCGAATGTATTGTGTTACTTGACCTTAAACTTGAAAATGATTCAGGGCTAATTTGGATTGAATCAATTAAGAAAGCCAACTCCAAATGCTACATCGTACTTTTAACTGGATATTCTAGTATTTCAACGGCTGTTGAAGCTATCAAGCTGGGTGCCGATGATTACCTTGCTAAACCAATCACAGCTAGAGAGATAATTAGTCATTTACAAAAACAAAATTCAAAGATTGAAATAACGATCAATGAAAAACCGATGTCTGTTGCTAGGCTTGAATGGGAACATATTCAAAAAGTTATGCAAGATAACGACGGAAATATTTCTGCATCCGCGCGCGCATTAGGAATGCACAGAAGAACATTACAAAGAAAACTGGCTAAAAAACCGGTAAAAAATTAGAAACAACTCAATACAGGAATTAAATTATGAAACTTAAGCCTCTACTAGTCATTGCTTTAACAAGCTTATTTATTCAACAAGCTAACGCTTCCGAGGTCGTCGAACAAGGTGAAAAATTATTTACCAATTATTGCTCGGCTTGTCATGGAGTATCAAGCGGGAAAGGTATGAGTAATCGCCTCGCCCCACCCATTATTGCGGTAAAAAGACATTATCTTGGTACCTATTCAGATGAGCAATCTTTTGTTAAAGCCGTTGCAGATTGGGTTGAAAAACCAGATGAAAGTAAAACCTTGATGCGAGGAGCAATTCGTCGATTTAAAATAATGCTACCAATGCCATTTCCAAGAGCCGATGTCGAGAAAATAGCAAGTTACATATTTAAGGGTAATGTCGAAAAACCAGCAGGATTTGATCAACACTTTAAAGATGAACATAAAAAAGGAAAGGGAAAGGGCAAAAATCTGAACTAATTCAATCGGCCAAAAGCATGTTTTGAATGGTCTTTTAAACTAAGAAATCTTCTAGAAACCAAGCTGAAAATTCATGTCGGCCGTCAAGTTTCGATTTACTGTAAATAGTCGAAGCTTGTTGGCGAACAGTTTTTTCCTTAGTACTTCTTACTACGGCGATTTCTTTAAAACTCAGTCCTTTTAATAGTAAAAGACCGACTTGTTGCTCTCCTTGAGTCATTTTCCAGTCGTCAAATTGTTGCTGAATAACCTCACTGTATTGTTTTCTTGCTAACTTCATCTTTTCAGTGATGTTTTCTAAATGCTGATTAGACGCAGACAAAGTCTCTCCAAGATGTGCAAGTTGTTTACTTCTTTGATAAATTTCATAGATTAGGTAACCAGCCCCCACTCCGGACAGTAGAACAATGACCGATTCTTCGATAATATGCCAAAGCGGAACGCCTAGCTCAATATCGGTAAGGACGTCTAAAAAATTAAGAATCATGATAATGGATAGTGCTGAAGCAATTATTCTGTCTTTCATTATTAGTCCATATAAAACAACAACATATACTTAGGGCATATGTACTATGTGTTATATTATAAGGTTAAGGGAGGCATTTGTCCGATGTTTTTAATTAAAAAAATAGTAGAATGCCAAAATAATTATTTACCTATAAGGCTAATTAAGTGAAATTCGAAAAACTATTGATTACAGGTTCATTTTTTCCTGTTTATCTATTCATCGGAGGGATGGCGATCTATTCCGCGAACGGACAAGCTAACTCTCCTGAAACGGGGCTAACTCAAACCAAAGAGCCAATAAAAACTCAGTCCATATCAATGTCGGATGCGCTTACATCCAGCCTTTCTATTAATCTAAATAACGACGAAAGTGAGCTACCTAAATTTCAAACTTCGAGCTGGTTAGCCGCATCACCGACCGCAAAGTTTAACTATTTAAAAGGGCAGCAAGATATAAGCGCTGATGAACTTGAAATTAGCCTTAACTTGGCAATCAAATCGAATTTCCAAAGAGATATTGACCAAAAATTAGCAGCTTTAGATTTCAAGATTAAGCAACAACAAACCGACCTTCAAAAACTTCATCTTTCTGGGTTAATAAGAGAGACTATTTGGAACTATAAAATAGAAAAAACCAAACTCGATTATTTACAGAAAAAAGAGAATATCTTACTCAAATTAAAAAATAATCAATTAAAACTCATTGATGCGGGAGAAGCATCAGCATACGGCCTTTTGCTCATCCAAAAAGAAAGTAATAAAGCTCAGATTGACATGCTAACTAGTCGCCTAAAAATGACGTCTTGGATGGAGCAATATGCCCTAGTAACTGGGTTAAATGAAATGCCAGAAATAATTGCTGAGAATAAAWTRWCYATAGTTMAWACAAGACTCATCGATCATCCCGATGTGCAATTATTRSTCAATCGCTGGAAGCAAAAAAGCCTAMAYMTTCAGTCTTYGAGTAGCGATGCRACACCTTGGAATMTGTCATTCRCAGCGAAAARTACGGAAACTCTCAATGTGACGGATGATCAAATTGGCATTTCTATTGAAGTACCACTCTCTTTTGTACAAAGTACTTCTCAAAGTTCTAGCAATGAATGGCGTCAAAGCAAAGCACAGTTTGATATGGACTATCAATTATTGATGTTGAAGCTCAATCGTCAAATTAAACAGCTTGATGGACAATCTCGTCTTTTGAGTAAAAAAGAAATACTTTTAAGTGACTCAGTTAAATTGAGCCAATTAATAATGAAGCAAATTGATCAATTTAAGGCTGGTAACGAAATGAATCAAGAGCTCATTCTACGAAGAGTACTTGAAGCTATCGAAACAAAAAATGATTACGCTATAACTCAATTACTAAAACTACAAAATAATGCAATGATACGTCAATCGGCAGGAATTTCTTTATGAAAAAAACACTTACTTTAATCGCACTTCTATTCATTAGTAGCAGTTTGATTGCTGAAAATGTACAGATATCTGAATTAGGAAAATTTAAACTCGAATATACTACCGCAACTCAAACGGATGTAATGCGAGGAAGTCAATTAATTGCTACTGTTGCTGAACAAGTTGGAATGGCTTTTGTACTTAACACGCCAACCAATATCCAGCAAATCGATTACATATTAAATAATGGCCAATTGATAAAAAAAGGTCAATCATTTGCAATTTTAAGAGGTCCGGAAGTTCATCATTTTATTTCTGAATTTAAAGTTTTCNAAAAAACTAATGAATCTTACCGAAAAACGCTTCRACAGAAACAAAGAATTATTTCGAAAAAAACTGATCGATGAAGAAAAGTGGTTAACCATCAGCAAAAACTATTATGAAACGATGTTAGAGTTTGAACATATGCATCATTTTTATGATCTCATTGTCTCAATAAATGAAAGTGATGATTCAATTATTATAAAAGCTCCTTTATCTGGTGTTTTTACAATACCAAATAACCAGTCACATTTTTCAGAAGGTGACACCATTGCAAGCTTTGTACCTGAGAAATCGATAAAACTAAAATTGCAATTACCCTCGAACTTAGTGAATAACATATCTTATATTGAATCAAATTCATGCAAACTAAATGTAACTAAGAAAAATAGAATCGCATCTGGTGCATTTGTAGAAGTTTGGACTGAAAGTTTAGCGGATAAATGCAAACTACTATTAGGCCAGCAGATTATGGTTTATCCTTTTTTTAAAGAGCATGCTTTTTTGGTTCCTAAAACGGCGGTATTCAGCTTAAATGGTCAAGATAGGATATTTATTAAGACTGAAAGTGTATTGAAGTCTATCGATATCTCTTTGCTTACATCTATCARTAAAAACTATTTATTATCGTCTCAGATTGATTTAACTAATACCCAAGTACTGAGTTCTTCAGTAAGTGCTGTTCAAGGGATATTAATCGGATTAGGTGAAGAATAAGATGCTTCATTCAATTATTCGATTTTCACTAACGCTGAGACTTTTCGTTGGTATTGTATCCTTTCTAATCATGGGATTAGGTTTTAAAGCTTGGTTAGAGCTGCCAGTTGATGCTTTTCCTGACATTTCACCCACACAAGTTAAAATCATTCTGAAGTCTCCAGGTATGACCGCGGAAGAAATAGAGGCTCAAGTCACACGCCCWATAGAAACCGAACTTTTAGGTATMCCYAACCAACAGATGCTTCGTTCAACCACTAAATATGCTATTACCGATATTACTCTCGATTTTATTGAAGGCACGGATATTTATTGGGCTAGACAACAAGTAAATGAACGCTTAGCCAATATATGGGATGACTTACCAAGTGAAATTAGTGGTGGAGTAGCACCAATGAGCACTCCTCTTAGTGAAATGTTTATGTTCACTATCGAAAACCCAAATCTGACTTTAATGCAAAGACGCCAGTTATTAGACTGGGAAATACGCCCTCTATTAAGAACCGTTAAAGGTGTTGCTGATGTCAACGTATTAGGCGGTTATGCAAAGGCATTCACTATCTCTCCTAATCCATTTTTAATGTCTCAAGAGAAGATTAGTTTTTCCGAACTAGAAAAAAGTATTAGTGACTCCAACTTAAACTCAGGATTAGGACGGATTGAAAAAGGTAATGATATTTTAATCATTCGATCTGAAGGGCGAATCGATGACCTTGAAGAGCTAAAAGAATTAGTCATAAAGGTAGCAGATAATAAAGTTGTACGTCTTAAAGATATTGCGACGGTTTCGATTGGTCATCTTCCAAGATATGGAGCAGTTACAAAAGATGGTAAAGAGACAACTGAAGCGCTAATTATTGCACTAAAAAATGCAAATGCTTCAGATGTTGTCGCTGGCGTTAAAGAAAAACTAGCATCCATTATTAAAACTCTACCAGAAGGTACCGAGCTCAATGTTTTTTATGATAGAGGATCTCTAATAGAGACGGCTATAAAAACTATTTCTGACGCCCTATTCCAAGCTGTCATTCTAGTAGTGATTTTATTAACTATATTTTTAGGCAATATTCGTTCAGCAATTGCAGTATCTATTTCATTACCATTGGCAGCATTGTGTACTTTTTTATTAATGTCACAATTTGGATTAACCGCAAACTTAATGAGCCTTGGTGGAATTGTTATTGCTATCGGAATGATTGTCGACTCATCTGTCGTAGTAGTTGAAAATATCGTGAATCATTTAAACAAAAAATCATCATTACCTCGCCTTCATACAATCTATAGAGCGAGCAAAGAAGTCGCTGTGCCGGTTGTTTCAGGTACGCTAATTGTTATTATCGTATTTTCACCATTATTAACTCTGTCAGGATTAGAGGGTAAATTATTTACGCCTGTTGCGCTAACCATTGTTTTTGCAATGTTTTCGGCTTTAGTGATTTCTTTAACATTAGTACCGATGGTTTCTTCTCTTCTGATTAGCGACAATGCGAGTCAAGAACCCAAACTAGTGAAGTGGTTACAAACACATTATTTATCTAGTTTGACCAAGGTATTAAGTCAACCGAAAATATATATAATAAGTGCCGTTGGACTTTTAGCTCTTAGCTTAGTGTTATTTACTCAAGTTGGTAAAACCTTTATGCCTACTTTAGATGAAGGCGACATCATCGTACAACTAGAGAAATCACCAAGTATTTCATTAAAGGCTTCCTATGAAATAGACAATCAAATTGAACTCGCTTTGCTCAAAAGTATTCCTGAAATAAAACAAATTGTTGCACGAACGGGTTCCGATGAAATTGGGCTTGATCCGATGGGATTAAATGAAACCGATGTGTTTATGGAATTAATTCCGATTTCAGAGTGGCGGTTTGATACTAAAAAGGAACTGATTGAAGAAATTAGAAAAGTCCTTAGTCAATTCCCAGGCATAAACTTTGGTTTTACTCAACCGATTCAAATGCGCGTATCAGAAATGCTAACTGGAAGTACTGGAGATGTTTCGATTAAGATCTTTGGCGAAAACATTAAAGTCTTATCCCAAATGGCGGAAAAGGTTAGCCATATGGTTAAGAGTGTCTCAGGCAGTATTGATGTTCAAACATCCATTATTGAGGGTGGTCAATTCGTCAATATTAAGTTAAAGAAAGAAATGGCTACTCAATATAAAATGAATATGCCTGAATTTTCTAATTATTTGAAATCACAATTAGAGGGCGTGCAAATATCAGAAGTTATAAACGGAAAAATTAAAACACCTATTCTTATGGCCGTTGTTAAGAATTCTTCCGAAGAAATTACAACCATTAATGAATTGAAAAATAGAATATTAGTGATGCCTGACCATTCGGTACAGCCTCTTAGCTATATAGCTGATATTTCGTTTAAGGAAGGTCCTTTAATTATCAATAGAGAAGGAGGAGCCAGGTTTTCTGTGGTAACCACCAATGTGACGGATAGAGATATTGTTGGTTTTGTCGAAGAACTACAATTAAAAATCGCTCAAGAAGTTAATTTACCTGTGGGTTATTCTATCGTTTATGGCGGTGAATTTGAAAATCAACAACGTGCAACCAATAATTTGTTAATGGTTATCCCTGTGGCTTTATTACTTATTCTTATTATTTTATTTACAACATTTGGATCACTTGGAAAAGCTGGATTAGTCTTAGCCAATATTCCCTTCGCTATAATGGGAGGAGTCATCGCTCTTTATATCAGTGGTGAATATCTTTCTGTTCCAGCGTCAATTGGTTTTATTGCYTTGCTTGGTATYGCSGTATTAAACGGAGTGGTTATGGTCAGCTATTTTGAGCAAACAAAACTAGTCGCTGAAAATCTTTATAGCCGAATTACTGATGGTTCCGTAAGACGATTAAGACCCGTTTTAATGACCGCTACGACAGCCATGTTTGGGCTATTACCGCTAGTCTTTGCAACGGGACCCGGTGCTGAAATACAAAAACCTCTAGCGATTGTTGTGATTGGTGGATTATTAACCTCCACTATCACTACATTATATCTTCTACCGATTTTTTACCGCTTATTGGAGAGCAATAATGCTGATTCAAAATAATTCACTCGAGCAATTGTTGGTCGTTATTGCGCCCGTTGAAATAAAAGATGACTTGGTCGATACACTAATGTCTTTAGAGTGCGTTTCTGGCTTCAATTTTAGTGAAATAGGCGGATATAGTAAAACTCATAGCCAATATGATATTGGCGAACAGGTGCAAGGCTATCGTAAATTGCAGAGATTTGAAATCGTGCATCAATCAATTGAAGAAGCAATAATCTTAAAGGCGTTAAAAAAAGTTTGTAGGAATGCTCAAATAAGATATTGGATCTCACCCATTAACTCAATGGGTCATATATAGCTGAAATTTATACAATGTCATGCATTAGCGTATGGCCGATTCAGAAAAACGCATACTATCAAGTCATAACGTCGTTAAATAGGCACATAGACTTGATCTTTACCTTGATTTGCTATTTAATTACACGATTGATTAATTAAATAACAATTAACACTAAAAACTCATGACTAAAGCTCCCACACGAGGTCGGCCTGCCGATCCCTCTAAACAACAATTGCAAAAAGATAAACTTCTCGATGCGGCGCAAACATTATTGTCGATAAAGCCTTATAGAGATGTAACTATTAGAGATCTTGCCGAACATGCTGAGCTGAATTCAGCCATGATAAGGTACTATTTTGAAAACAAAGAAGGACTTTTTTTAGCTTTGCTTGAAAGAATGTCACAACAGCACTTTGTTAATATGAAGCAAATATCCGCTCAGCAAGAACCGATAAAAGAATTCATTCATTTTATCCTGAAAATGTTAACTAAAAATACCGGTTTAGCTAGATTAATACATGATGATTTTTCTAAAGATAACTCGGAATTAGGAAACGCATTTATAGAAATGTTTCCTAAACGAATGGCAAAAATATTACCTCAACTGATTAAAAATAACACAAAGATAACAGATGATAAAAAAGCAAAATATGCTGCCTTTTCATTAGTATCAATGATCATTATGCCATTTGTCGGTCGAAAGGTAAGAGAACGAGCGTGGAAAATTAGCGATGAAGAGCTATCAAATCCCGCATGGACTGAACATATTTATTCAATGTTTATTAGTGGTTGTAGTTAAACCTTTATCGATAGAAGCAGAATATTTAAATAAAAATAGGTAGAGTTGATTATGAAATCAAATTCAAACGTCTTAAAAGATTTATGGTCTAAAAACAAACCAATGGTTAAAAGATTTTTAGCGTCAAGGAAATCATTGTTAATGATTGCTGGCGCAGGCCTGATCACAATGATTCTCATCATTAAATTACAACCCGCTATGGTTCATAATGATTCTCAAAGACCTAGTATTCCGGTGAGTTATATTGAAGTTAAACGACAACTAATTAAACCTGAAATTATTGGTTATGGTACGGTTAAGCCAAATTTAAGTCTCAAGGCTAAAGCAGAAATCACGGGCAGAATAACTTACATTAATCCGCTACTTAAAAAAGGTGAGATTTTCGCAAAAGACACTTTGCTTCTTCAAATCGATGATAAAGACTACTTGTTACAACTTAAACAATCTCAAGCTGATTTGTTAGCTAATAAAGCAAACTTAACCGAAATGGAAATCAATATAGAAAATAATGAACTGGAATTAAAATTAGCCCGTGAAAAACTCAAAGTAAGAGAGAAAGAATATTCGAGATTAAAAAAACTTCGTAAAACTGGCGCTATATCTCAATCAAATCTTGATGCTGAAAAACAAAATTTACTACAGCAAAAACAAGAAATGCAACAACTTAAAAATAAGCAAACAACGCTTCCATCAACTCTAGAAGTAATGAAAGCCCAATTGGAAATCGCAAAAGCTAAGCTAATAAAAAGCGAGAGAGACTTAGAGCGTACTCAAGTGAAAATCCCATTCAATGGCCGAATTAGTCAGGTTTATACCGAACTTAATCAATACATGCCAACAGGATCTCAACTATTTGATGCATCGGGTTTAGAAAAAATTACGATTAATGCACAATTCCCAATCAATCAATTTAGCTCGTTTACCCGTAGCTTTGATCAAAATAAAGTTGACTTCAAAGCTGTAAAAGAAATACCCAGTATGTCTAAGGTTCTAGAATCATTGGGCTTAACAGCCGTAGTCGAGGAAGCTGGCGGAGGCTTTAAAGGCTGGTCGGCTAAAGTAGAAAGATTTACTGACGATCTCGACCCAAAAAGTAGAACTATTGGTGTTATCGTTACCGTAGAAGGCAGTTATAAAAATATTGAACCGGGTGTCAGACCTCCATTATTAGAGGGCATGTACATGAAAGTGTTTTTACGAGGTGAAGCCGTTGAAACAATTGCAATCCCTAGATACGCTATGCACGAAGATCAGATCTATATCATCAATGCAGATGACCAACTTAAAAGAATTACATTGGCTACTATACAATACCAAGGTGAATTAATTTTAGTTAAAGATATATTAAAAAGTGGCGACCGACTCATCACTTCCGATGTTTTTCCTGCGGTTGATGGAATGCAATTAACGCCTATTATTGATAAAACTGCCATTAAAAAAATGGATGCCTTGCTAGAGTTTAAAAGTTTAGAAGTGACAAAATTAGAATTGACCAGATCAGGAGTCACAAAATGATCCGTTTTTTCGCGGCTCATCCAACCGCTAGTAATTTACTGATGCTGTTGCTTATGGCAATAGGAATAGCAACGTTACCAGATTTAAAACGAGAAACCTTTCCAGAAGTAAAAGCCTACTCCGCTGAAGTAAGAGTCATCTATCCAGGTGCAACGCCATCCGATGTTGAGCAAGGGATTTGTTTAGTTTTAGAGGATGCATTAGACGGTATTAGTTTTGTCGAAGAAAAAAGTTGTCAAGCTAGACAAAATCTCGGACTAATGACCGTTAAAATGTTTGAACAAGGCAATTTCCAAAAATTTATGGACGATATTAACAGTGCTGTTGACGGTATTAGCGATTTTCCAAAAGAGGCTGAACTTGCGACAGTTTCAGAACTTGGTCGTACCCAAAATGTTATTTCAATCGCTCTTACTGCAGATATGCCACGTCCAGAATTAAAAAGACTTGCCGAACAACTCAAACAAACATTTTTACAAAATCCGAATATACCGTTAGTGGAAATATCCGGTTTTTCAGAACGACAACTTTTAATTGAAGTGCCTGATTACAATTTACGCCGGTACGCTTTAAGTATGCAAGATATCGCCACCCTCATCGGTAAACAAGATATCGATCTTCCTGTAGGTACTATCGAAACTAATTTTAGAGAAATTCAATTACGTTTTACCGATGAAAGAAGGCATACCTCAGATTTAGCAAATTTAATTATTGCCAGCGGTGAGAATGGCAATGAAGTACGCTTGGGTGATATCGCAAAAATCAGTGATACATTTGAATTTGCAGAACAAAAGGTTTTATTTAATGGGAAATCTGCAGCACTAATCAAAATAAATAAAAATACGACGGATGATAGTTTAAGAGTGTTAGAAGCAGTTGAAGAAATGTTAAAAATAGAACAAGCAAAATTGCCCAAAGGCATCGATTTAGTGCTCACTCAAGATGCCACGAGCATAGTAAAAGATCGAATTAATCTTTTAGTGACCAATGCTTGGCAAGGGCTTATTTTAGTGTTTGCGGTGATGTGGTTATTTTTTACTCTACGCTACGCCTTTTGGGTTGTCATGGGTTTACCTGTTTCATTTCTTGCGAGTCTATTCTTTCTCAGCCATATGGGAATTTCAATCAACATGTTCTCTATGGTCGCCCTACTTTTGTCTTTAGGCATACTCATGGATGATGCTATCGTTATTTCTGAATCTATCGGTAGCCATATCAAAAAAGGTTTGTCTCCGCTTGATGCTGCTGTGCAAGGAACTAAGATGGTAGCGGGAGGCGTTATATCTTCATTCCTAACCACACTTTGTATATTCCTTGGATTAGTTTTTATTGAAGGTGATTTAGGTCAGATCCTTAAAGTCATTCCGATAGTATTATTGACCGTTATTACSGTTTCATTGATCGAGGCATTTTTAATACTTCCTCATCACCTTAACCATTCATTGGCTCATGCAAAAAAGAAGCAAGAGTCTGCATTTAGAATAGAATTTGAAAGACGGTTTGAAGCATTTAGACAGCGATTTTTTCGATTAGTAAAAAAACTCATTCAATACCGCTATGGATTTCTGGGTGGTGTTATTTTTGTCTTCTTRTTTTCTGCCAGTATGTTCGTATCGGGCGTTTTAAAGTTCTCTGCTTTTCCGTCTATCGAAGGTGATATGGCGCAAGCAAGAATTCTAATGCCTGCCGGTACACCGTTATCTCAAACCGAAAAAGTGGTAGAAAAATTACTGCTCGCTTTAGAGAAAACAAAAATCGAATTCCAACAACAAGAAGATGACGATCTTATTAGAGCAATCAATGTGAGCTATAACGAAAATGCGGATGCTTATGAAATGGGGCCACATTTAGCAACCATTACGATTGATCTATTAACTGCAGAAAAACGAAATACGCGTCTAATCGATTTTATTAGTTCATGGCGTAAAAATACAGGACTGATACCTCAAGCTCAATCCATTTCATTTAAAGARCCTACCGTWGGYCCMAGTGGTCAACCRATWGAAATACGATTGCARGGTGACGATTTAGYRCAACTWTCRCAAGCATCKTTTGAAYTACAAAACTGGCTTTCRGGATATCCTGGMGTMGAAAAYTTAATTGATGAYTTACGTCCCGGCAAGCCAGAATTTTCAATCACATTAAAACCGGGYGCRTTAAAYATGGGGCTAGATGCTCAAACAATTGCCAGYCAATTACGATCCGCCTATCAAGGAAACAAAATYAGCGAAACAAATGTTGATTTAGATACTTTTGAAGTAACAGTAAAACTAGATARRCAATCAAGAAACSAATATATTGATTTTGATACCTTCCCYATAATTCATCCACAAACTAAAGCAGTGATACCTCTTGCTAGTGTTGCCGATATAATTTCAACTCGAAGTTACTCAAGRATTAGTCGAGTCAACAATCAAAGAACCGTYACYGTTTACGGCGATATCGATGTKGATAAAAATAATACYAAACAATTRTTGGACGATGTAAGTAAACGTTGGGTTCCTATTTTTGAAAAAAAGTATCCCGAGTTAACTTACTCCTTTGAAGGTGAAGTGAAAAATGCAGGTACTACACAACAATCGATGATGAAAACTTTTATTCTCGGCTTGTTCGGTGTTTTTATTCTTCTATCTTTTCAATTTAAAAGTTACGTAGAACCTTTAATCGTTATTGCSGCSATCCCRATGGCWTTAATTGGCGTTATCTGGGGYCATTTAATTATGGGAATGCAGTTTACAATGCCTTCAATGATGGGGTTTGTTTCGCTAGGAGGAATTGTGGTCAATGACTCCATATTGTTGGTGGAGTTTGTTAAAAAACATGTTGCCAATGGGTTATCCGTTCATGAAGCAGCGGCCCATGCAAGCTATGACAGGTTTAGAGCCGTCTTGTTAACATCATTAACAACCATTGTAGGTATGTCACCACTACTGTTTGAAACCAGTCTACAAGCACAAATATTAATCCCTTTAGCAACAAGTATTGTTTTTGGTATAGCTACATCAACTTTATTAGTATTATTTGTGATACCTTGTTTATATTCAGTATTAGAAGATTTTGGTTATACTGAACAGCTCTAAACAAAAAACCTATTTAATGAATGCACAATTACAAAATATTTTTTAAACCAAAAAGAGAACTAACATGCAAAACAAAACAAAACTTTTAATCTTAATACTATCAATTTTCAGCCTAAATTCTGGAGTCGCCGTAGCTCATGGTGGAGAGCAAAAACCTTCAACAAACAAGTTGAAACTAGTGATGCAAGGTTTATTGAAAGATAGTCATCTTTTGAGTGAAGGGATTTTCTATGACGATTTTACAAAAATAGAAAAAGCAGCTAAAAATATTGCGGATCACCCTAATCCAGGAATGCCGACAATGAAAAAAGTCATCGGTTACTTAGGAAAAGAAATGCTTCAATTTAAAGGCTTAGATGGCAAGGTACATAACACCGCCGTTGAAATAGCCAAAGCGGCTAGTAATAAAGATATGAAAAGTGTTGTTTCTAATTMWMWWRAACWRWKWRWWRRYYSYSWATYWKSTMATWGWMWWWWSAAWYARMRWKTWYMMARARTTWTWKMYAGRKWMATAAGCTAATTTTATCCAAATGTTCACTTTCAAGGAAGATCAGAAACCAAACTGATAAAATAAAACATTATGTGCGACAGTATGTCACATGGTATTTATTGTGAACCTCCATTATATTAGAATTTACTAATATATGTTTGAGAGGTTCACATGAATAAAACAATTAATTTTTTCATTTCTATTATTTTAATAACAACAATAGGTTGTAACTCTGATACAGAAGAGCCAAGCTCCAATGCTTCAGATCAATCCAATCAATTGGAGAATACAGGCTTTCAACTAGATAGCTTATCTGCAGACCTTGCAAATTTACCCATTGAAACGCTGTCGGAAGATGAATCAAGCGCGATCATTTTCATGAGAGAAGAAGAGAAATTAGCAAGAGATGCATACGATCTATTTTTCCAGCTATGGAATCAAAAAATATTCGACAATATTTCGTCCGCAGAGCAAACTCACATGGACGCTCTACTACTTTTAATAGACAGATACCAATTGATTGATCCTATCGGAAATGATATCGCTGGCGTATTTGAAAACGTAGAATTACAAAGCTTGTATGACGCGCTAATTGCAATCGGCCAAAACTCTATGGTTGATGCTTTAATGGCAGGCGCAGAAATTGAAGAAGTGGATCTTATTGACTTACAAATTAGATTAGTTGAAAGTGACAATCAAGATATTGCTTTAATATTCGATAACTTGATGAAAGGTTCTAGAAATCATTTAAGATCTTTTGTTTCTAATATAGAAAARCAAGGAATAACTTATAYTCCTCTTCACCTTACACAAGAAGAGTTTGACGACATTATCAATTCGCCTATGGAAACCGGTAGTGGCGGATAATAAAGTAGATTTTATAAAGTGATTTCCATCTTGAATTCAAGAATAAGGTAATTGCTTAATTTGAAATATTTATAGGCTCCACTATGACTCAAGATAAAATAAATCCTTCTATCAGTTTTATATTAGTGGCAGTTATCGCCATAATATTTGGTGTACTCACTATTAAGTCTGGTGGAGAAGTCATTTTTCTTGATGGTATCGCCCGTATGCAAGCCGGAAATTATTCCAATTTTGTCGTTTGGTTTAATTTCTTAGCCGGATTTTTCTATATAACTGCTGGTATAGGAATCTTCTTCAGAAAATATTGGAGCGTTTTATTATCACGTACAATTGCAATAATGACTATTTTGATCTTCTTGATTTTAGGCCTAACTATTCTCAATGACGGACTATATGAAATGCGCACAATTATTGCGATGAGCTTAAGATCAAGTGTATGGATTATAGTCGCGTTCTTTGCGTATAAAAAAATTAGTACCAATTCCTAACGGTTATTCAATAGGTATCTAACTTTGATTCAAGTCAATCTAAGGCTAATATTACAAATATTTTGTAATATTAGCCCTGTGTCTATTGGCGAAACATAAATGGTCGGTTATTCTAAGCTACTATTAATTATCCTGTAGTAAACAATAACAATGTCAGATCAAACTAAAATTTGGTTAAAAGACCTCTACCCTGGCTATTTTGCAATGACGATGGCCACTGGAATCATCTCCATTGCGTTAGAGTTGCAAGGTTATTTGATTATTTCTGAAGTTCTTTTAATACTCGCCATTCTAACTTGGTTTATATTAACCTTCTTATATTCATGGCGACTGATTAGGTTCCCTAAAACCGTAATAGAAAACCTGACGAATCCTAAAACGACCTTTATATTCTTTACCTTTGTAGCCGCCACAAATATTTGYGGYATTTTRMTGTWTCAWAAGGGATTTATWCARCTWGCCATAGCTTGYTGGRTTGTTTCWTTTTTATATTGGTCYRCGCTGATGTATTTTGGTTTYGCCTCWYTATGTTTCGCCCATAAAGATAGAGARGTCAAMGTAGTGCATGGCGGTTGGTTGATTCTAATCGTTGGTACACAATCKYTAGTTCTKTTAGGAACAAAAATAGCAGGYGAAYTGGGMGAATACGCATCYTATATGATGGTAGAAATCCATATGCTTTGGTCTCTCGGGTTGATTTTTTATGCCATTTTTGTCACATTATTTTGTTATCGAATTTTCTTTATGAATATGGAAGCAAGCGACTACTCTCCTCTTATGTGGGTAGTCATGGGAGCTGCTGCTATTAGTGCAAATGCGGGTAGTAGCTTATTGTTAACTGACCCTGTGATTCCCCTTTTGGCTGATTTAAGACCTGTTGTGCAACTATTATCAATCATGCTTTGGACATGGGCGACATGGTGGATCCCGTTACTGGTTATCATCGGTTTATGGAAACATATTTATAATAAAGTCCCTCTCAAGTATGAACCTATGCAATGGAGTATTGTTTTTCCCTTAGGTATGTACGCCGTAGCAACCTATAATCTAGCTCTTTCATCTGAATTTAAGCCACTGTTATATTTATCAAAGGGAATGCTTTATGTTGCAGTTGTTGTTTGGGCTGGATTAATGCTATTTCTTTTTAAGTCCATACTAACTAAAAAGAGCTAACTAAAAAATAATGACTCAAAAGCTAGCATTAGAATCATCCCCTATTGAGCTTGTTAGATTTGAAGATTCTGATTTTTTAATAAAACGAGATGATCTTCTAGACGAACACTTTTCAGGAAACAAAGCGAGAAAGCTCAGCTACTTTCTAGAGCAAGACTTTCCTCATGCCAAAAAATTAATTAGTTATGGCTCAGTACAATCTAACTCCCTTTATTCGATGGCTGCTTTGGCTAAATTAAAACAATGGCAATTAGAATTTTATGTCCATAACATTCCAAAATGGCTACAAGATAATCCGATTGGAAATTACGCACAAGCTCTACAACTAGGTGCACGAGTTCTCTCATGGAAAAGTGAAGACAGAGATAACAATTTTTCATCAATTAACAATTTCATCCAAAACAAAGAAAATAAATCGTTAAATGAAACTCTGTTCATTCCTGAAGGCGGACATTGCGAACAAGCACAATATGGTATAGAAAAACTAGCAAAGGAAATAGAAAGTTACTGTCAAAAACAAGAAATAGATGAAATGTTAGTTATGCTTCCATCAGGCACAGGAACAACTTCCCTTTTCCTTAATTCATTTTTACGTCATTCAAAAATAATTTTTTCTGTAGTTACCTGTACCTGTGTTGGCGATGAAGAATATTTAAAAAAACAATTTTTGGAATTATCTAATAATCAGAAAGATTGGCCAATAATATTATCCAACAATAAAAAGTATCACTTCGGAAAACTCTATAAAGAACATTATAAACTGTGGTTAGATCTAAAACAACAAACCAACATTGAATTCGATCTGCTTTATGATCCGATTGGATGGCGTTGTTTATTGGATTATTTGAAAGATAGTCCTCATAAGAATGTTTTGTATATTCATCAAGGTGGATTGATTGGGAATCAAAGTATGTTAGCTCGATATAAAAGAAAAAACAAACAAACACAGTCTATTTAAAGGAAGAAACTAATGTTACCAAAAATAAAGACACTCCTAATACTAACCGTAGCACTCTGGGGATACATAAGCGCTTACCAAAACATAGCAAACTGGGACGGAACAATAAAAGCAGTTCAATCAACAACTTCCATGACTACCTTTGACGAGACTGAAACGAGCTTTCAAGCCACATCTAATCCAATAATTATCTGGATGGGTGCAGTATTTATTTTGTTTTCAAAATTAGCAACGGGAATAATGTGTTCAATAGGCTCTAATCGAATGTGGCGATCGCAGGCAAAAAACATGGCATCTTTTGAGTCTGCAAAACAAATAGCTCTAACTGGATGCGCTATTTCAATGTTTATGTTATTTGGTGGTTTTATTGTGGTAGCTGAAGGATGGTTTGAGCTATGGCGTTCAGAAAGCATGCGAGGTCCTGTTCTGGAGTCAGCTTTTCGCTATGCGGGAATGATTTCGTTTATTGTGATTTTTGTGGCTCAAAAAGATTATCCAATTAAGAGAAGAACATAGAAACTAAGATATTACTCTGTTTGTCACGACTATAAGTCATGCTAAGATATTAGAAAGGAGAGAATAAATGTACATCAATGCCTATATCCTTAGCGTTCCTGAGGAAAAGAAAAATGACTATATTCAAATAGCCAAGGTATTTGCTGAAGTCGCAAAAGATTTCGGCGTGATAGAGATTTTTGAAAATTGGGAGGTTGACGTTCCGGATGGTGATCAAACGGATTATCGTAAGGCTGTTAAAGCAGAACCCGGCGAAAAAATTGTCATGTCTTGGACTGTTTGGCCAGACAAAAACACCTGTGATGAAGCTCATAAGGGCATGTTCGAGGATGAGCGATTTGCGGATTTAGGTGATATGCCATTTGATGGCAAGAGAATGATTCTTGGCGCATTTGAACCAATTCTCACTTACAAAAAGACTGATTCGCAACAATAATCAAAAACCTAGTACAACATTAGGCTATAAAATGATATTTATATGACTCCATACCACATCCTAAACGGAGCATCTTTAAAGTGCCAGTTACCTAAACTAATCTTGGGTGAATTAATCGTCACTAACGAATGCCTAATCGAAGGCAATCTGCAAGGGACTAATCTTCAAGATTTCTACAATAACCGAGCAAAATTCATAAGCAAAACCTACAACGTCACCCCACAAAGCTACTTCGATAAAGTAGTCATTGAATTAGATAAAATTGAAAACCTACCCAATAATGCAGAAGTTAACCTTTGGTTTGAAGAAGATCTATTTTGTCAGGTTAATTTTTGGTTTGTACTTTATCTAATTAAACAACAAACTAATATTCGAAGCGTATATTTAGTTCTACCCAATAAAGAAAATCGATACGGATTTGGGGGGATGGACACCAATTCTTTAATTGAGTCATTTAACCATAAAATTGAAATTACAGAATCAGAATTCGCCACATTGAGTGGCTATTGGGAGCTTTATAGAAATGAAGAGTTCGCTAGGTTAATAGAAGAATCTAAAAAATCAGATTCTAAATATCCATTCCTGCTACCAGCTATAAATGCCCATATTGATAGGTTTCCAAAGAATGGAAAACTAGGAAGACCAGAGCAAACTATTTTAAACATTATGAAAGAGTTACAAACAGAAAATTTCTCTCTAGTATTTAGAGAGTTTTGTAAAAGAGAGCCTGTTTATGGTTTTGGTGATAGCCAAGTGAAACATTTATTTAACGGTATTATTTCTACTAAAATGAACAATACCAATTAATATAATCCCTGAGAATATCATCACCGCAAAAGGCTTCGCACTGCCATCATAAAAGAAAGCCAACAAAGGCCCCGCTATTGCACCACTTCCAAACCTTAATGTTCCAATTACTGCCGTTGCCGTTCCAGTATGTTGTGCAAACTCTTTTAATATTTCCGTATCAGTATTAATAATGGTTGCCATTAAACATCCCATTAATGGGATTAACCCGACCACCAAATAAATCCAATCTAATTCTTTCCAAGCACTGATCAATAAAAAACTACTAAAAATAAAAGCTATAAACCAAATACTAGAAATCATTCTATTAGCTCCAAACTTAACCGCAATCTTTGCATTGGTTAAATTGGCAAAGATTAGCACCAACACGTTAATCCCAAATAAAATTCCAAACATAGATTCCGACAAACCGAAGACCGTAATGTATATAAAAGAAATCCCGGTTAAATAAGTGAAAAAGGTAAAAGATGCCAGCATAGAAATCATTAAATAACGCCTAGTTCTTTTGTTAGACAGTATTCGGTTATAACTGGCCAAATAAAGTTGTTTAAATGAGGAGAACGAAATAGATTTTTGCTCTAAGTCAGGAAAATATCTTAAACAGAGCAACAATATCACCACCGAATACATGGCAAGTACATAAAATATCATTCGCCACTCTGTGACTTCTAAAATAAGCCCGCCAATAGTGGGCGCTAACATCGGTGCAATCATCATAATCGATGATACATAGGACAATCCCTTGACCGTATCTTTACCAAATAATAACCGAATGGTTCCGGGAATGACTAATGTGGACGCACCACCGAAAATGGCTTGCAACGATCGATAGATTAAAAATTCATCGCCAGTCGTACTTGAGGCGACTAACAAACTAAAAATACTGAAACCTGAAAGTCCGATAATCAGCATTTTTTTCCGGCCGATACTGTCAGCCAAAGGTCCAAAGATAAACATACCCAGTGCATACGCAAACAGGTAAATACTTAAACTATTTTGTAAAAGACCAATGTCAGTATTTAGACTCTCTGCGATTTTCGGCATAGCAGGTAAATACATATCAATCGCTAATGGCGTTACGGCTGAGATGGCTGCAAATAGAGGCAAGTACCTAATGGGGTTTTTAGCGTTATTGGGGGCTATCGTGGTTGGTATGGATGTGTTCAATTTAAGTCTTATTTGTGAGATAAAGTATCAATCCGGCGATATTACCACCAAAGCCAAATTTGTGAGAGAATAAACCCTATAAATACAGAATATAGATGGAATATCTAATGACCGATCATCAGCCAATGATGGAACAAGAATCTACTGAACGCCTCACTTCAACACCCATAATCATTTCATTAATTCTTTTTATTTGTTTAGCTAGCTTTATACGTTGGAATTTAGATCCCAGAGCCGATATCCCACAACCTGATCAGAACACCCAGTTTTCGGCAACAAGTGCCAAACAAATGTTAAGTGATGTTCTAGCTGATGAATCACCCCATCCACTTGATAGCATGGAAATTAGACAAACTGAAAAACGATTAGTCAAAATATTACGAAAACTCGGTTATCAAGAAGAAATTCAAGAAGCAAAAGTTTGTGATGATAATAAGTGGGGAGTTCGATGTACTCAAGTGAGGAATATTATTGTTACCATCAATGGAACGGGACAAATTAATTCAATTACTAGTCCATCAGAAACAGCTCAATCAATTGAGCGGCCTACAGGCATTCTTATTTCATCACATTATGATTCAGTTGACGCAGGACCCGGAGCCGGTGATGCAGGAGTGGCTGTCGCTACGATGTTAGAAATCGCGCGCCTCTTATCCACAATGCCTCAACCTAAAAACACTATTGTATTATTATTTAATGAAGGTGAAGAATACGGATTATTAGGCGCTAAAGCATTTATGCAACAACACCCATTAGCTAAAAAATTGAAACTAGCCATCAATGTTGAAGCTCGCGGTAGTAAAGGTTCTAGCGTGATGTTTGAAACCGGTGAAAATAGCGGGTGGTTAGTACAAGAATACTTAAAACAATCCCCTAAAGTATTAAGTAGCTCACTCTTTTATGAAGTTTATAAAGCCTTACCTAATGATACTGATTTAACCGTTTTTAAGAAACACGGTTTACAAGGTTTGAACTTTGCCCACGCAGAAAAACTCACTCATTATCATACGCCTCTTGATAACTTGGAAAATTTAGAATTAGCGACGATTCAACATCATGGCGATAATGTTTGGCGAATTCTGCAAACAATTAAAGATCAAAATTTAAACGATCCAAACCTCACAGAAAGTAATTTAGTTTATACGGATATTTTGGGATTGTTCTCTTTAGAATGGCAGGAATCCACTAGTATAACTGCATCTATATTATTACTAATTTTATTTATCTTTAGTATCACTCGACTTTCTAAATTTGTTACTTTAAGCAAACAATCTATGCGACGTGGTGTTTATTCATTTTTTATCTTTTTAATCATACTTCCAGTCATGGGATATTTATTACAATTACTCGTGACAAGTATATCTGCGACGAATCAACCTTGGTTAATCAATAGTTTTTCTATGCAAATAGCACTTTGGTCATTGCTTTCGGTAACGACATTAATTGTCGGGCGTTTGTTATTAAAAAACTGCCAAGCCTTAAGTGTCATGCTTGGATTAGTTAGTTGTTGGATTATTTCAAGTATTGCCACTAGTTATTTTATTGTTGGAATTAGTTTCTTATTTTTAATACCAACTGCGATATCGGTTCTAATTTTATTTCTATACCCATATTGTATAAATATTATCAAACCATCAGCACTCAACCTTCATTTTGTTATTAGTGCTCTAGTTATCGCTATACTCTTTATGCCTATTGTTTATACCTTAGAAATTATGGTGACTTACGACATGACAGTAGCGTTATCAGTTATGTTTGCGTTTATCATGATTGGTTTATTGCCTACATTAACTATCAATAGAAATCGTCAACTAAAACGAGTCCAAGTAACTTTGTTGGCAACTTTTATTATAGGTACAAGTTGGACGGCACTTCAACCTAGCTTTGATTCGACATCCAAACAACGGATCAATGTTTATTATTTACAAGATGATGTAATCGGTGCATATGTTGCCACAGGCGATGAGAATAACAAGCCGTCAGAAATGCTATTCGAAGCACTAGACTCTCCTACATTAGGTTCAACATTACCTTGGTCTAACTATAATCTTTATTACAAAAAAATAAACAGTGAAAATATTCAACCTAGCCAGATAGAAATCTTAAATTCTACAAGCGATGAACAAAATAATACCGCTCAATTTGTAATACAATCGACAGACCAAATCAGCTCTTTAAGAGAAATTCGAATTTACGTACCAAAAGAATCAAATATTAAAACCGTTACTTTCTTAAATGAAAAATATGAAGTTTCTCGAAGAAAATCTAATTCTAAAGGCTATATCAATTTCCGTTGTATTGGAGCAAGTTGTCAATCGATTAAAATAGAGTTAGAAAAAACATCTAAAGAGCTAACTGAAATACTGGTTGTAACAACACTTAAAGGATTGCCTAAAGCGCTAGAAACATATCAAAGAAATAGAGGTGAAATGGCACATCAATCGCAGTTCGGCGATCAAAGTCATATTGTTTCTCGCGTAGAAATTTAAAATATGACGGATGTTAAAAAAAAAATCGGTATCATTTTAATTGCGGGAGGAAACTCATCTCGCTTAGGTCATATGAAACAAATGGTCAAAATAGAAGGAAAAACGTTTCTTCAAAATAGTTTCGAAATCGCACAACAGTTAAGTCCGTTTACAATAACCGTCTTGGGATATAACCAAGAAAAATTGATTAGCCAAGTAGATGAGAATAAAAGCATTTTTAATCAAGACTGGCCTATTGGTATGGGTACCTCAATCGCATTAGGCGTAAAACATTTCATTGGCGGTACTGAGGATAAAAATACCCCTGTGCTAGATGGTGTTATGATAATACAGTGCGATCAGTATCGTTTAACATTTGATGACTATTCAAACTTAATTGAAGTTTGGAGAAACTCAGACAAAGGCATCGTCGCTAGCCAGTATCTTGAAACAAGTTCTGAAACATGTTCGAAAACAGATGCTGACATAAACCCTAACAAAGTAACAGTAGGTGCACCTGCAATTTTTTCGAAATTCTATTATGATAAGTTACTACAATTAAAAGAAAAAGGCGCTAAAGCGTTATTGAAACAATATTCAAAAGATGTAGAAATCGTCAAATTAGATGATGCCGCATTTGACTTAGACACAAATGAAGATTTAAATACCTTTAATCTCTATTTAGAAGAACTATAAAGAACTGAATTCATATAATAAATCAAACCCGTTAGTGAGGAGAATAAAATGATTGAACTTAAAATAAATGGTAAAACTCAGCAACTAGATGTTTCTGGCGATATGCCTTTGCTTTGGGCTCTTCGTGATATCGTTAAGCTGACAGGTAGTAAGTACGGCTGTGGTAAAGGACTGTGTGGCGCATGTACCGTGCATATTAACGGCGAAGCGACTCGTTCATGCATATTACCCGTTAGCGCAGCTGTAGGTCAGGAAATTACGACCATAGAGGGCTTGTCTGAAAATGCCGATCATCCATTGCAAAAGGCGTGGATAGAGCTAAATGTTCCTCAATGCGGTTATTGTCAGAGTGGACAAATCATGTCTGCGGCTACCTTGTTAAGCAAAAATGCTTCGCCAACGGATGACGATATTGATCAAGCAATGTCTGGCAATATATGTCGATGTGGTACTTATCCAAGGATTAAAAATGCAATCCATCTTGCCGCAAAGCTTGCGACAGAGGTGAAGTGATATGAACTTCCTTCAAAATATCGGCATTGTGCCACAGGATGATACGGATTTAGTCTCTATTAATAACCCTGTCATTAAAGATGAGATGCTTATTCAAAATGTCACTCGTCGAAGTTTTATAAAAAATACTGCCATTACTAGTTCAAGTTTTGTTATTGGGATTCAATTATCATCGGCGACTGCAATCACTAAACAATTGAGTTCAAGCAAATCGGAATTTAATCCTGATGTTTTCATTTCAATGGATAAAGCGGGTACGGTCACCATCATGTCACACCGTTCAGAAATGGGACAAGGAATAAAAAGCTCTCTGCCAATGTTAGTGGCAGATGAAATGGAATGTGACTGGGACAGAGTGGTTGTAAAGCAAGCACTGGGAGATTCTAAATACGGTAGTCAAAACACTGATGGTTCTAGAAGCGTTAGACGTTTTTATTTTCGCTTAAAAGAAGCCGGAGCAACCGCAAGAACCATGCTACAACATGCGGCAGCAAAGGTATGGAAAGTAAAACCCTCGGACGTCACCATTTATAATCACCAAGCAAAACTAAAAGACAGCTCACAAGTTTTAGATTTTTCAGATTTGGTTGAAATTGCTGCAACACTACCTATTCCTGATAAAGCCACTTTAAAGATTAAAACAGAATCGGAACATCGATATGTAGGCAAAGATAATATGAAAATTATCGATGCAAAAGATATGGTCACCGGCAAAGCGATTTATGGTTTTGATGTTGAACTAGAGAATATGAAATACGCGGTGATTGCTAGACCACCTGTTTTATTTGGGAAAGTGAAATTTTTTGATGCAACAGAAACATTAAAAGTTCCAGGAGTCATAAAAGTAATAGAGCTTCCTGCATTGACACCACCAGCTGTTTTTAAAATGCTTGGCGGCGTTGCTGTTATTGCAACCAATACTTGGGCAGCTATTCAAGGACGTGAAAAGTTAAAAATTGAATGGGAACACGGTAAAAATGAAATTTATAATACTAAAGAGTACGAAAATAATTTTATTGAAGCGTTGAAATCTCCTCCGCACGTTGTTAGAAATAGAGGTGATTGGGATAAAGAAAAAGAGTCTGCTGATAAAATATTAACCCACGATTATTATGTCGGCGGAATAGCTCACGCTATGATGGAACCACCTGCTGCAACCGCCGTTGTCACCGATAAAGGTGTCGATGTATGGACATGCACACAAACCCCACAATCAGCACAAAGAAATGCAATGAGCGTGATGAAAATTGCAAAAGAAAATAAAGGTAGCGTACGAATAAATGTCACGCTACTAGGCGGTGCTTTCGGACGTAAGTCTAAACCTGACTATGTTGCAGAAGCTGTGTATCTTGCTAATGAAACTAAAATGGCAGTTAAGGTTCTTTGGACAAGAGAAGATGAAATAAAACACGGATATTATCATTCCCCTAGCTATCAAAAATTAAGCGCTACGTTTGATAAAGCAGGCAATGCTACTGGTTGGTATCACGGTATGGTTAATCATCCAATCGGTGCTACTTTTAACCCTGCAGCCAAGCAAGCAGGAAGTGCCGAGCTAGGTCAAGGYGATGTKCCTTTCGATTTACCTAATATTAAAATAACTAATGGCGAAAGCGATACTTTTTTAAGAATTGGGTGGGTTCGCTCGGTCACCAATATAAATAATGCGTTTGCTGCTTGTTCATTCGCAGATGAAATGGCAGTTGAATCTGGCATAGATTCAAAAGATTACCTTTTAAAACTGATTGGCAAAGACCAACATATTGATCTTGAGAAAGATGGATTTAAATATACTAACTATGGCGAATCTTCTGAAGATTTTCCTATAGACACAGCTCGTCTTAAAAATGTAATCAATGTTGTCGCTAACAATGCAAATTGGGGTGAAAAATTACCCAAGGGTCATGGGATTGGAATAGCCGCACATAGAAGTTTTTGTAGCTATGTTGCAATAGTAGTTCAAGTATCATTTATCAAAGGAAAAGTAAAAGTAGAAAAAATATTTTATGCGATTGATGCCGGTAAGGTAATCAACCCAGACAGAGTAAAATCACAAATGGAAGGAGCAGCCATCTTTTCACTCTCTAATGCTTTTTACGGAGAAATTACGGCAGACAAGGGCATTGTAGAACAAAGCAATTTCCATGATTATGAAATGGTAAGAATGGCGCAAGTTCCAGACGTTCATGTTGAAATCATAAAAAGCGACCAACGCCCAGCAGGAGTCGGTGAACCTGGCGTACCACCTTTTTCTCCTGCACTGTGTAATGCAATTTATAATGCAAGTGGTAGGCGTTTTAGACGATTACCATTGAATCAATTTGGGATTGTTTGAATAGTACTGATTTCCTTAAGTCAAAATTGATTTAAGGAAATTATGTTTATATTAAGACTTCTTAGCCTTACGATTAACATATTTAAGCGGATCTTTGGCTCGACCATTGATTAAAATTTCATAATGAACATGAGCCCCGGTAGAACGTCCAGAATTACCCATAGTTGATATTGCCTGCCCTTTACTTACCACATCGCCAGCTTTCACTTGAGCGCTTTTATTGTGTCCATATCGAGTCACTAAACCATCACCATGGCTTATTTCAATCAAAAGCCCATAACCCGATCGATCGCCAACCCAAGTAACAACTCCAGCGGCTGTTGAATAAACAAAATCGCCTTCAGTACCTGCAAAATCAATTCCGGCGTGCCATGCAGGCTTACCGTTAAAAGGGTCAATTCTTTTACCATAAAAAGAAGATAACCAACCCGCTTTGGTAGGACGTCCAGATATAAATCGCTCTACACCCATGTGTTTATCCATCAACAATGATTCTAAAACCATCATTTGTTGATCTCTTGATTCTAAAAGTAATTCTACATTGGTAAATGCGTCATTAATAGACACCTTACTTTGTAGATTATCTGCCGTTGAATTTTTACTGTCTTGGCTATTTGGCCCACCTAACGCCGGACTCTGTTTAAAATTAAATTCCGTTGCATCTATGCCTGAAATACTTAATATTCGCTCTCCGGCAGCATCTAATCTTCTAACATGGGCCTGGAGCATTGCTAATCTTGCCGTCATGGCATTTAGCTTTTGGGTAGATGCTAACTTCGCATTATCGATTTCTAACTTTTGATTTTTTAGTATCTGTTGCCATTGAGCAATAGTCTCAGATTTAACAACGGTCATTTTTTTACTTGNAAGCGCGTAGCCATAGCCCCAATACGCAGATAAAAGAGGAAGCACCACAAGAAAAATTCCAAAGCTATATAGATAACGACTACGCAATTTAACACTTTGCATGCCGTGTGAACTTCTTTTTAAAATAGTGATACTCATAGTTTTATTCTGTAGGGTTTTGTTTCAATTTTGGGTATACTTTAATTTCATTCTTGAAAGTTTCAATCTCGATTAATTTTAATCTTGGTTAATTTCAACCTTGTTATTTTATCTCAACCTATAAACACATCATTTTATGGCAAAAAAACGACCACAAACAGTTAACACAATTTTAACCGATCCTAACGGCGACGTTCAGTTTTTAATGCATCGACTATCAACGATCAATGCTTTAAAAGAGCAACTTCCCAAACTACTATCTGCCAACATTACTAAACATTGCAGAGTCATCAATCTTAGAAGTAGCACTTTAGTGATTGCCGTAAACTCTTCTGTTTGGGCTAACAAATTACGATTTATGTTACCCGACTTACTTTCAGATTTTCGCACCGCAGGATATAGCGGACTATCTAAAATTGAAGTAGTTGTTCAACCCGAATAATACGAATTAATCTTTTAATATTTATTTTCTCTTATACTAAAAATCTAAAAACCGAGCAATGCTCGGGTTTTAGTCAACGAGCTGTTTTTATACAGCCATACCTGGCTTCATAATGTACGAAACTGGCGCCATATCATTATCTTCAAACGTGGCAACTTCCCATGCATCTTTATCGGCAACTAATGCTCTAAGTAAAAGGTTATTTAATGCATGACCTGACTTTATTCCAGTAAATGCTCCAACCAAACTGTTACCMAACAGATAAAGGTCGCCAATAGCRTCYAGTATCTTATGYTTCACAAATTCATCGTCGTAACGTARTCCGTCTTCATTGAGKACKCKGTAATCRTCTAAGACTATGGCATTATCCATRCTACCGCCTTTAACTAAATTCTTAGATCGYAAATGCTCKATATCATTCATAAATCCAAATGTTCTAGCTCGACTRATTTCTTTTACAAAGGACGTTGCKGAAAARTCRACTTCAGCRAAATTCGCRCTRGCTGAAATYACTGGATGATCRAAATCGATTGCRAAAGAAACTTTAAAACCATCAAAKGGTTCAAAAATYGCTTTTTTGTCRCCATYGGTTACTTCCACTCKCTTTTTAATKCGGATAAATTTTTTCGCTTTAGACTGYTTYTCAATTCCWGCTGATTGWAGYAARAAAACAAATGGWCCWGCRCTGCCATCCATAATMGGWACTTCTGGCGCAGACACATCGATTATGGCGTTATCAATTCCAAGACCAGCCATTGCGGCTAATAAATGTTCGACGGTTGAAATTCGTACATCACCTTTAATCAAACAGGTGGAAAGTGAGGTGTCGCCTACGTTTTCTGGGGCTGCGGTTATTTCGACCACTGGGTCAAGATCGACTCTACGGAAAATAATTCCAGTATCAACTGGAGCCGGTCTAAGAGTAAGAAATACTTTTTCTCCGGTATGAAGTCCAACACCGGTTGCTCTTATGGCTGTTTTTAACGTTCTTTGTCTAATCATGACGTTCAAGTTCCCAAAAAGAAATTGCTCTATATTACAAATCCATTTGGTGCAATGCTGCTAAAATACATCGCAGGAAAATCCATTTTAAAAATTTTACCAAAGATGACGGCACTCATAATTTTAGTGAAGAGCCGGCATTAGATGGGTAAGCAAAGAACTATCGCTGATTGACGACTCATCCGACCAGTTGATTGCGTAATTGTGAAATATTAACATAATCTGACACAAGATCACATTAATTCTGGTCGTTTTTTAATCAATTCTTTTGAATAACTGCAAAAAAACCAATCACTTACCTTTAAAATAAAGCCGAATAGTCCTCAATTTGAACAAAATTACGTCATTCTATTGACAAATAATCTTTTAATTTTTCAAGTGATTGATGTGTTCCCATACCACCTCAAGATGCAGACACTCTCCCACAGCGAAGGGAGCTGAGAGAGAGCCTTAAACTGACATTAATTAAAAGTTACTAACTAATAATTAATCAGCCTGTTTTCTTAGGAAAGCGGGAATATCCAAATACTCCATATCACTTCCCACTGCCTGTTTAGTTTGACCAGCATTATTTCTTATCACAGTTGGTTGTTGCAGTTTACCGTAATCAGTTGTTCCGTCAGCTTTAATTGGGCTTTCTTTTTTTACTTCTGAAAGCACTGGAGGTTTTACTTCAGCTTCAATACCACCGCCAATACCCGTTGCAACAACGGTAACGCGTATTTCATCTTTCAACTCTGGATCAATCGCGGTTCCAATAACCACTGTTGCGTCATCAGCTGCAAATTCTTGAACCACACTACCGACTTCAGAAAATTCATCGATACTCATGTCATCACTAGAGGTTATATTAACCAGTATTCCTTTCGCACCGGATAAATCCACATCTTCAAGTAACGGGCTAGAAACCGCTAATTCAGCAGCTCTAATTGCTCTATCTTCACCCTGTCCTACTCCACTACCCATCATTGACATGCCTTTTTCTGACATCACGGTTCTAACATCCGCAAAATCGACRTTGATCAAACCGGGRCAAGTCATTAATTCAGCAATTCCTTGCACRGCACCATGTAAAACATCATTAGCKGCYTTGAATGCTTCGGTTARTTTTTTACCTTTCATGACACTTARYACYTTGTCATTKGGYACGATAATTARMGAGTCAACATGCTGACGCAACTCRTTAATACCATCCTCAGCTACTTTCATTCTTTTCTTCATTTCAAAAACGAATGGTTTAGTTACTACCGCAACCGTTAACACWCCKAGTTCTTTTGCAATTTCTGCAATAACCGGYGCTGCACCYGTTCCTGTTCCTCCSCCCATACCTGCGGTAATAAATACCATRTCGGTATTACTYARAAGTTCARWWATYCKATCTCGATCTTCAAGWGCMGCTTGACGACCAACCGCTGGATCAGCWCCGGCACCTAAGCCTTTTGTAATTTCACGACCTAATTGAATWGAGGTTTTTACTGACGAGCGCTCTAACGCTTGTGCATCGGTATTKGCRCAAATAAACTCAACCCCATCGATATTGGAACTTAGCATRTGCTCAACCGCATTACCTCCACCACCTCCAACGCCGATYACCTTAATAACCGCATTACTACTCGGACTGTCCATTATTTCAAACATGTTTGGCATGATATTTCCCCTTCGTTATGTCAACGTTCCCGTTAAAACTTAAAATGTATAAACTAAAATGTAAAAAAATTAAATCAGATAAAAATGTATCAAATTAAAAATATAAAAACTGAATCTAAAATCCTTTGCTAAAAACCACTAAACCACTTTTTCATTTTGCTAAAAATTCCATTTAAAGAGCCACTTTCATCTACAAATGAATTATTATGAAAATTTTGTTGTTGCCCAAACAGTAATAAGCCAACACCCGTTGCATGAATTGGATTCCTAACGACATCCACCAGTCCGCTGATCCCCCTTGGTAATCCCAGCCTAACAGGCATATGAAAAACTTCTTCGGCTAACTCAATAAGACCTTCCATTTTTGACGAACCGCCAGTTAAAACAACTCCGGCAGGGATCACTTCTTCAAATCCGCTACGTCTTAACTCAGCTTGAATCAAAGTAAATAATTCTTCATATCTAGGTTCCACTACTTCAGCTAAAGTTTGACGAGACATTTTTTTAGGATCTCGTCCGCCTACACCCGGTACTTCAATCATGTCATCTAAAGATGCTAATTGTTTTAATGCACAGGCATATTTAATTTTGATATCTTCTGCAAATTGAGTCGGTGTTCTTAATGCAACCGCAATATCATTGGTGACTTGATCGCCAGCAATAGGAATAACCGCCGTATGCCTTATTGCACCTTCAGTAAAAATAGCAATATCGGTWGTGCCTCCRCCWATATCGACAAGRCAAACGCCTAACTCTTTTTCATCTTCCGTTAAAACKGAATAACTCGATGCGAGTTGTTCTAAAATAATATCGTCAACTTCTAGACCGCATCGCCTTATGCACTTAAATATGTTCTGAACGGCACTTTCTGCTCCAGTTACCATATGTACTTTTGCTTCCAATCTCACTCCAGACATTCCAATTGGTTCACGAATACCATCTTGATTATCAATGACAAATTCCTGTGGCAATATATGGATGATTCTTTGATCTGCAGGAATAGCGACTGCTTTTGCAGCATCAATGACTCGCTCTACATCGCTAGCATTAACTTCACTATCTCTGATTGCAACAATGCCATGCGAATTCAAACTACTAATATGGCTACCGGCAATTCCCGCAAAAACAGAGTGTATTTGACAACCTGCCATTAACTCAGCTTCTTCTACCGCTCTTTGAATGGATTGCACTGTCGATTCAATATTTACCACAACCCCTTTTTTTAATCCTTTGGACGGGTGTGAGCCAATACCAATAATATCGGTTCGACCTTTAGCAGAACCATCTTGACTAATTTCGCCAACAATCGCGACCACTTTTGAAGTGCCTATATCTAGACCAACAATTAATTTTTTCTCATTTGTTTTTGACATGATTCTATGTCTCTTTTTTTCATCGTTTTAAAGCATCATTTTTCGTATTGTCTATATTCAAATAGACACCGTTAATTGTTTTCTAACCTGATAACTCTTTCAAAACTTCCTTTCTATCAACTGCAAAGCCATTGTTGTACCTAAGATCAATCGTTTTAACCATCTCAAATTTTTCTATAAAATGTAATGTACTAATTAATCGATTAATTCGTTTCACATGTTGTTTTCTGCCGATTTTAATTTTAATTTTATTTGAAGTGTTGATCGTCCAAGCTAAGCTTTCACTAATATCCAAAGACTCAACTATAATTCCAATTGACTCAAAGTTTTTTTCAATCGTTTTATATCGTTTAACAATTTCAAGATATTCGCGATTAGAGCCTTCAGTCTTAAAATATTTACTCTTAAATCCTGAATTTTTAAAGTCTTGATTCACAAAATTCAGTAGGGGCAATTCATTCATGTCCTTTTGATTGTTCGCTCCAATAAGTATTCCTGAATCAACTAATAATTTTTTATTGATTCGAGCAATCGGCAAATATTCTTCTATCAAGACCTCAATAGTATTTGGCCATTTCTTTCGTATTTCTGCTTGCTTAACCCAACTGAGTTTTTTAATTTCATTTTGTAACTTAGTGACGTCAATTTGTAATAAATAAGTATATTCATCTTTCTTCAAAATTTTCGCAATGCTACTCGGATCAACTTGTTGTAAATCATTATTGATCGATATCTCTGTCACTTTCCATTGCTCAAAAACGACTTCTTTTGTTGCTTGAAAAACTAATACACAAACAACTACAAAACCCAATAGTAACGTCACTTTAAATATTGGTCTAATAGATGACTTTAACGTCCCAAATATATTAGGTACAGAAAAGGTCATATCACTAATCTTGTCATTCTTATTTCTTACTGCCATTTTTTTAGACATCCGAAACTTTCTCGCTAGAAACTTTAGAAGATAACGATGTTTTTAATATTTCAATCACCAATTTTTTGAATGAGATCCCATAGGATTTTGCAGACTTAGGAACAAGCGAGGTTTTTGTCATGCCCGGCACTGTATTAACCTCTAATAACATAAAGTTTTGGCTTGCTTCATCTCTAATAAAATCCACACGTCCCCATCCAGAACAGCCTAATGCCTTAAAAGAACGTAATGCTAATTGCTGAACCTCATGTTCATCTACTTCATTTAGTCCACTTGGGCAAAAATACTCTGTTTCATCTGACTGATATTTTGCATCATAATCATAAAAAGAATTAGGCGTTACCATACTGATGCTGGGTAAAGCTTCACCATTTAGGATCGTAACGGTATATTCACGGCCTGGAATATATTGTTCAATCATCACTGAATCATATTTTTGTGCTAATTCAACTGCTGAAACCAAAGCGGTAGCTGATTCGACTTTAGACATGCCGACACTTGACCCCTCTCTAACTGGCTTAACAAATAATGGTAAATTTAGTGTTGCTATGATTTTTATTGCATCCGACAAACAATATTTTTTATCCTTTTCGACTAAAGAAAATGATGCAGTATTCACACCGACGCTTTGAATGATATTTTTACTATGTCCTTTATTCATCGCCAACGCTGAACTTTGAGTATCACTTCCAGTATAAGGTATATTTAAAAACTTTAAAAAACCTTGAACAACGCCGTCTTCTCCATCTCTACCATGCAATACGATAAATGCTCGTTCAACCTTTTCGGCCTTAAGTTTATCTAGTAAGTTTTCTTTGGTATCAATTTTTACTGCATCAACACCTTCTTGAAGTAAAGCCTCAAAAACCGCATTACCCGAGAGAAGAGAAATTTCGCGTTCAGCACTTTCTCCTCCATAGAGCACAGCAACGCGCCCAAAGTTTCTCGTTAAATTTTGATTAATGTTGCTCATACTAATTTCTCTTTATTTCCTCGTTTACCCTATTTACTTGGACGTTAGTTTTCGTCTTTGTTAATAAATGATAATTTATTTTTTGCCCATGACTTTGCAATTCCGCCAACATTTCCGGCTCCCTGCGTTAACAATAAATCGCCATCCTTGATAATCGCATTAATTGCACTATCTAAGTCTTCGATTTTTTCAACAAATACTGGCTCAGTTTTCCCATGTTGCCTGATTGTTCTACAAAGAGAGCGACTATCGGCACCAGCAATCGGCTTTTCCCCTGCTGGATAAACATCTAACATAATTAATAAATCAACATTACTTAAAACGCTGGCAAAATCTTCGTAAAGATCTCTTGTTCTCGTATAACGATGAGGCTGAAATACCATCACTAAACGCTTATTTTTCCAACCACTTTTAACGGCTTCAATAGTCGCTTTTATTTCCGTAGGATGGTGTCCATAATCATCAACTAACTCAATCTCACCTTTTTCTGTTTCAAACACGCCATGACTTTCGAATCGACGATCGACCCCTGAAAAATTCTCTAGCGCTTGTGCTATGGAAGCACCATTAACATTATCTTCATTGGCAACAGCGAAAGCAGCTAAGGAGTTTAAAACATTGTGCCTACCTGGCATGTTTAACACGATTTTAATTAAACCTGGTTTGTTTTTTCTTTTAATTTTATATTCGCTTACTGTTCCGTTTTGTATAACATCAACCGCCTGATAGTCGACACCATCATTAAATCCATAAGTCACATAGGGTCTATTCAACTTAGGAATAATAGAAATGATTGATTCATCATCACCACACAGAACCGCTAGCCCATAAAAGGGTAGGTTATGAATAAATTCTATAAACGTCCTTTTTAGTTTTTCAAAATCACCATCATAAGTATCCATGTGATCCTTATCGATATTAGTCACGATAGAAACCATTGGCTGCAAATGTAAGAATGACGCATCACTTTCGTCAGCTTCAGCAATAAAATATCGACTCTTTCCTAACTTGGCATTTGATCCTAAACGATTAAGTAATCCACCAATAACATAAGTGGGATCAAGTCCCGCTTCCGCAAAAATGGTTGCTAACAAGCTCGTTGTCGTCGTTTTTCCATGTGTCCCCGCTACCGCGACTCCATGTCTAAAACGCATTAGTTCCGCTAGCATTTCAGCTCTAGGCACAACTGGAATTCTTCGTTCGCGGGCGGCTTCAATCTCAATATTCTCATTTGAGATTGCCGTGCTCGCAACAACAACATCAACGCCCAAAATATTATTCGCCGAATGGTTATGATAAACTTGTGCGCCTAAGGAAATTAATCGCTCAGTTGTTTTACTTTTCACAGGATCAGAACCTGTAACAAAATAACCTTGATTAATTAATACCTCGGCGATACCGCTCATTCCAGCACCACCTATACCAACAAAATGAATACGTTTTATCCGTCTCATTTCCGGTATATTTTGAYTAWTTGATRTTTGTTGTTCTAACATTAGGCAACCTTTAAWCTCTYKTTTGCAAATGTCTTTWTRATTRAACKATCACACTCATCMGCRATRTCYTCAGCTGCATTTAAATAAGCTAATTTTTTTGCATTAACACCCATACTCTTTATTTCTTTTTCTGAAGCCAACAAATCTTCGATTAATTTTTTAGAATTGATCGAACCCAAATCATTATCTCTAATTATTTTCCCTGCATTATTATCAGACAACCAAAGTGCATTAAAGTATTGATGATCGTCAACGGCAAAAGGAAAAGGAACAAATATAGCGGTTAAACCGACCGCGGCGATTTCAGCGACACTTGATGCCCCAGATCGGCAAATGACAACGTCGGCCCACAATAAACTTTCAGCCATATTTTCAATAAACTCTACAACTTCTACATCACACGAAAGCTTGCTATATTCTGTAATCGTCGCTTGTTGATGCCCTTTACCACATTGATGAATAATTTTTATTTCTTTAGAACTGATCGAATCTAATATTTTCGGTAATTTTAAATTGAGAGTTCTTGCACCACGACTACCGCCTAGCACTAATAAATTCAGGCTTTTGTTTAGGTTTTTTTCAACTCTAACAATTTTTTTAATTTCTTCTCTTATCGGATTCCCGACCACCTTTATTTTCTCACTATTTTTTGTACTCTTAATTTCTTTATTGCCCAAAGCCTTTGGAAAACCAAGAAATATTTTATTTGCTAGCTTCGATAAATATCGGTTAGTCATGCCAGCAATGGCATTTTGCTCGTGTATAAATAGTTTAAYTCTTAAWAGGTAGGTWGCTAAWCCACCGGGGCCAGATGCAAACCCACCAAAACCAATCACTAAATGAGGTTTTATTTTCTTTATAATAACAATAGCACTCATCACTGACTTGGTAATTAAATACGGCGCTTTTAACCAACCCAACAAACCATTACCGCGTAAACCAGCTACGTGGATTAAACTCATGGGAATATTAGTATTGGCTATAATTTCTTCTTCCATTCCTTTATGGCTTCCTAACCAAAATACATTCCAGTCCCTTTTTTGCAGTTCTTCTGCCACAGCTAGTCCAGGAAAAATATGTCCTCCGGTACCGCCAGCCATGATCAGAACACGCTTTTCAGAWTTNAWTTTNAATRTTAGAAGAAGTCACTTTATGATTTCCTCTTTTTTACTTTAATAATTTTCTTATCACTTGATTCAGATAGGTATTTTATTTCTGTATCTTCAGCATTAATCAAATTATTCGCCACCAACCTATTCTCATAATCAATTCGCAATAGTAGAGCGATTGCAATACTACAAATCAATAGGCTATTTCCACCGTAACTTACAAAAGGTAACGTCAATCCCTTAGTTGGTAGAGCGCCACTTGTAACACCTATATTAATCAAAGCTTGGAAGGTTAGCCAAAAGCCAATTCCGTAGGCTAAATACGCGGAATAGGATCTTTGTTGCATCAAGGCAGTTCTACCGATATTCATGCTTCTATAAAATAAAATGAAGAATAAAAGTAAAACAATAAAGACTCCTATTAATCCTTGCTCTTCAGCTAAAACAGCAAATATAAAGTCTGTATGAGCTTCAGGTAAATAGGAAAGTTTTTGTAGACTATTTCCCAATCCTTCGCCAAAGATATTTCCTCTTCCATAGGCAATTAAAGATTGTGTTAGCTGGTAACCATCTCCAAAAGGGTCTTTCCAAGGATCTAAGAAAACCAAAATTCTTTTTATCCTATAGTCTGCACTAAATACTAAACCAACTAACGTCGCGCTAACGACTACTCCTAATCCAAGAAACTGCCATAGTTTTGCACCACCTAAAAAAAGCATTGCCATACTGGTTGATAAAATAACGACGGTTGCACCAAAATCTGGCTCTTTAAGCAACAAAGCTGAAATTAGTGCCAGCACCATTAATGGCTTAAAGAAACCAGCAAATTGATTTTGAATTTCATCCGTTCTTCTTACTAGATAGCCAGCAAGATATACGATAACAAATAATTTCACCACTTCAGAAACTTGAAAAGTCAACGGGCCGATGCCTAACCATCGTCTACTACCATTAACACTTTTACCCGCGAATAAGACAACCACTAATAAAATAATTCCAGCGACCAACAGATACGGTCCAAATTTTTGCCAACGAATAACCGGTTGAGTCAATACTAAAACCGCGAAAAAAAATGAAATAACTAAATAAATGATGTGTCTGTTTATAAAATAAAACGAATGTCCATTAAATGTATTCTGAGCGTAATACATCGAACTAGAGGTCACCATTATCATACCGATGGCAATAAGCATGACGACAACACCTAGCAATATTTTATCAAAAAGTAACTGATTTTGATTTGAATTTGAAAGTCCACTCCCTCTCACAAATTCACCGATTGTTGATACTTGAAAAGTCATTTCAGTACCTCAATTGCCTGGGTAAATTGTTCACCTCTATCTTCAAAATTTTTGAACATATCTAAACTTGCTGATGCTGGCGATAACAGAACAGTCGTTTGCTTTGACGTAGACAATCCATCTATCAATGATTTCGCTTTCTCGATAGCTTGTTGCATATTTTTCACAAAATATGCCTTTATTTGATTTGATAAGTTAGCAAATAATTGAGCGTCTTGACCTAACAAGATTAAACTTTCGACTTTATCTTCAAATTCTTTTGTTAGTGGATTTAAATCACTTTTCTTTGAGTCGCCACCTGCAATCAAAATTAATCGTTGTTCTCGACTTGAATCAAAATTTTCTAACGCCGCGATGGTTGCACCGACGTTTGTCGCTTTCGAATCATTGATCCAATTGCAATCAAATTTTTTGGAAACTAATTGAAAACGATGTTTCATTCCTTTGTAATCACATAGAGTCCGAAGAACCTTTGGTGCTAGATCTATCTTCAATAATTGAAGAATAGATAAACTAGCCAATATATTGGCAAAATTATGATTGCCAATCATGTTTAACTCGGTTGAATCTAGAACCTTTTTTTGATTCATATAAAACTTATAATTTTTACTTTCTTTTGATAGGTCTTCGGAAATTTTCGCTATATTACAACTCACGTTTACATCATCTGGTTCAATAGAAAATGCATAATCAGACCTATTGATTTTTGAGGGAAAACTACGTTTATCATCTAAATTAAAAACTCTTTGTTTTGCTCTGTTATAAATAGTTCTTTTTGAATCGACATAACCATTAAAATTTTCGTAACGATCCATATGGTCTTCACTTATATTTAATAGCACCGCAACTTCTGGATTAAGTGATTGAGTTAAATCTAATTGAAAGCTTGATAATTCTAAAACGAACAATTCTGGCAAYTKCTSATCATTGTYGGTCGCTAAATAATCTAAAACCGGYAAACCTATATTGCCAGCCATTTGTACATTAAGACCCGCAGCCAAAATTAGTTTATAAGTTAATTCTGTGACAGTGCTTTTACCATTTGATCCGGTAATCGCGACAATCTTTGCGCTACAATCTCTTGCAAATAACTCGACATCACCGCAAACATCAATATTTCGTTTATTGGCTTGAGTTACAAAGGGATGTTTAAGAGATACACCGGGGCTTACAATTAGCCTTTCACAGCTATCTAAAACCGTTTCATCAATTGAACCCAAGTAAATTGCTTGGCAATTGTTTARTTGTGATATTTCATTCTGATTTGRYAAGYRAGATCGTGTATCAATTAAYGTGTAATCAATCCCTTTTCGATCAAAATAGTGAGCACAGGACATCCCAGACTTACCAAGTCCGAATATGATGTTCTTATGTTCCATTTTTGATTTCATTCTATTTATTATTTCTCCCGTTTTATCTTAATTTCAATGTGGCTAAACCAACCAATACCAAAATCACCGAAATGATCCAAAATCTCACTATCACTCGAGGTTCTGGCCAGCCTTTTAATTCATAATGGTGATGCAGTGGCGCCATATTAAAAATTCGTTTTCCGGTTAATTTGAATGACGCAACTTGTAAAATGACAGAAACCGTTTCGATTACAAAGACACCTCCCATTATAAATAATACGAATTCTTGTCGAACAATAACCGCTACAACACCTAAAGCAGCACCTAAAGCGAGCGCGCCGACATCACCCATAAAAACTTGAGCAGGGTAAGTGTTAAACCACAAAAAACCTAAACCTGAACCAGCGATAGCACCACAGAAAATAATCAGTTCTCCAGTTCCTGCCACATAGGGGATGGATAAATATTCTGAAAAATTAATATTTCCAGTTAAATAGGCAAATACACCCAATGCACTGGCAACCAAAACCGTTGGTAAAATTGCTAAGCCATCCAACCCATCTGTTAAGTTCACCGCATTACTCGTTCCAACAATCACAAAATAAGTAAATATGATGTAGCCGAAGCCCATATTGATTGCGACATTTTTGAAAAATGGCAGATATAATGTGGTTTCTACACTTGATTCTGCGCTAGTAAATAAGTAAATCGCAGCGGTTAATCCAATCGCCGATTGCCAAAAATACTTCCATCGCGAAGCAAGTCCTTTTGGATCTTTATAAATTAATTTTCGATAGTCATCGATCCATCCGACCAAACCAAATCCTAACGTTGTTAATAAAACAGTCCAAATAAATCGACTACTTAAATCTCCCCATAAAAGGGTCGAAATGGTAATAGCTGCTAAAATCAATGCGCCACCCATCGTAGGCGTTCCTGATTTTTTTAAATGTGTTTTTGGTCCATCATCACGGATCGTTTGGCCAATTTGTTTATCCGTCAATTTTCTGATCATGTATGGTCCCAATAAAAGAGAAATCAGAAATGCCGTAATAACGCTTAAAATCCCTCGAAGTGTTAAGTACTGAAATACATTAAAACCCGACACATACTGTTCCAAATAATCTGCTAGCCAAAGTAACATTTAAATTTCTCCCTCGGCCATTTCACTTTGTAACTTCGCGTTGGCCTGTTTTTTGTTTTTATTATTTGTACCAACCACTTCGGCTTGCAAAAGGGATTGCACTATTTTTTCCATATGAGAACTTCTAGACCCCTTCACTAGAATAGTAGTGGTTGTTTTCAATTCGTCTAATAATGCGCAGGTTAAATCTGAATGGTTATTAAAATGTCTACCTGTAAGTGATATCTCTGGATTGAATGCATTGTGTGATAACTTAGTAAATTCACCATAAGTATATAAACGATCGATATTCTTAGTTAACGCATAATGACCAACTTCTTCATGGGCTTGTCTCGCTTGATCGCCTAGCTCCGCCATATCACCGAGAACTAAAATCTTGGGTGATTGATACTCACTTAACAAATCGATAGCCACTTTTATTGAATCTAAATTGGCGTTGTAAGTATCATCAATGATTCTGCATCCTGATGAGTGATAGGCAATATTAAGCCGACCATCAACACTTGTAACTTTTGATAATCCTTTCGCAATTGTTGCTAACGAACATCCAATCGCAAGACAACAACTAGCAGCCGCTAAAGCATTATTAATATTATGTTTTCCGACCAAAGGTAGAGATATTTCTACTTTTTCYGATTTAAAGACTAAATCGAAGCTAGCTTTGTGATGGCAATCCAAATTTATATTTTGAGCATAGACATCCGCTTTTAATTCACTGTTTTCTTTATTGCGAGTACTAAGATTATTTACAGAAAAGGTCATCACTTTTGATTGGCATTTTTGTAAAAAATATTTTGCGAAATTATCATCTAAGTTAATTACCGCGGTACCCTTATCCGAAAGACTTGCATATATTTCACTTTTTGCTTCAGCAACACCTTGAAGATCGCCAAAGCCCTCCAAATGCGCGGCGGAAACATTATTGACTAATGCAACTTGAGGATTCACCAAATCAGCCGTAAAAGTAATTTCACCAATTTGACTAGCTCCCAATTCTAAAACAGCATATTCCGTTGTATTTTCTATTTGCAATAGAGATAGAGGAACGCCAATACTATTATTAAAATTTCCTACAGTTGCAAACGTATTTCCTTTTTGCTTTAGAATACTAGCAATCATTTCTTTTACAGTTGTTTTTCCGCTACTACCTGTGACGCCGATAAATTTTGCTGCGCTTTTGTTCCGTGCTACCTGAGAGATTTTGGCGAGAGCAACTCTAGTATTTTTAACTTGTATTTGAGGAATAGATATTGCTTTATCAATTAGATCTTCGACTATCAACGCTGAAACGCCTAGTTCTTGAGCTTCAAGAAGAAATTTATGTGCATCAAAGTGAGGCCCTTTTATAGCAATAAATAGAGTGCCATAATTATCGTCTTTCGACTTTGATGCTATTGTTCTAGTATCGGTACAAACAAAACTAACGACCAACTCATTTACATTGTTTTTAACTCCAGAATAAGAGTTATTAGTCAATATTTTTGCATCTAGCGCACCAGCAATTTCGATAAGAGACAAATCAATCATTTTCTATTGCCTCCAATGCATTCTTACATTCAACTTTATCGCTAAAGAATATTTTTTCTTTACCAATTATTTGGTATTCTTCGTGCCCTTTTCCTGCGACTAAAACCGCATCACCAGTTCTTGAGTGTTCAATAGCGTTTAATATTGCTTCGGCTCTTGATTCAAAATATTGGACTTTTTCAGGATTTGCGAAACCATCAAATATATCACTTTTTATTTGTGCAATAGACTCCATACGAGGGTTATCCGAAGTAACGATGACTCTATTCGCTAGTTTTTCCGATACCTTTGCCATTAATGGACGTTTACCTGTATCGCGATCGCCTCCACATCCAAAGACACATGTGATCAATCCCGTGCAATGCTCTCTTATTGCAAAAAGTGCTTTTTCTAATGCATCGGGCGTGTGTGCATAATCGATGATAACCAAAGGTTTGTTGAAACTCTCACTCGTTTTAAAGCCAAGTGTATCCATTCTTCCTGGCGGAGCTTTCGATTTTTTCAAAGCCGCAAGTATTAACGGGAGGTCTTTTAATATTCCACCGAGAGCGGCAACCACGAGTAATAAATTTGAAAGATTAAATGCTCCAATCAAAGAAGATTCTAACTTTCCACGTCCCCAAGGAGTGAAAATATTTGCTTGAATACCTTCAAGGCTAAAAACCACATCTTCCGCCCAAATCCACCTTTGTAAATCGGCGCCTGCAGTAGGTAAATTAGTGGTAATAAACCATTTGTTCGCGACAATATCATCATCTTTTGCTAATTTCCTGCCTAATTTATCATCAACATTAATCACAGCATTTTTAAGATTTTTTCGTAAAAATAATTGTCGTTTCGCTTCACCATAACTCTTCATATCACCGTGATAATCAAGATGGTCACGCGTTAAGTTTGTAAAAATGGCCGTGTTAATTTCAACCGCCTTTGCTCTAAACTGATGAATACCGTGTGATGAAATTTCCATCGCTGAAAACTGCGCTCCTGATTCGACGGCCTTAGCTAAAGTTTCCTGAATTTTTATTGCGTCAGCAGTGGTATTATTTTGTATCACCAATTGGTCGCAAGAACCAACACCTAAGGTTCCCATTAAAAAACATTCAAATTGCATATTTTGTAAAGTTTTTGCAATAAGGTAACTACAACTGGTTTTCCCATTGGTTCCTGTTACGGCAATATTCTTTAACTCTTTTGAGGGGGCCGAGTAATAATTAGAAGCGATAGCACTTACTTGTTCTCTTAAATTTTCAACCCATATAAATTTATCGGTTAGCTGTTCCTTAAACATTAACTTAAAGTCTTCACTTTCTAATGCTTCTGCAATTATGAAATTTGCACCATTCTTTAACGCCAGAAGAATATAGGCTCGTCCATCATTTTGAAAACCGTCAACAGAAATACCTTGAAGCGCGATAAATGTACCACCATCAGTAATTTTTCTACTGTCTAAGCATAAGCGACCAACCAACTCACTCCATTGATCGGTCGCAACCTGCGCTCCGGAAACTCCCTTTAACAGTTGCTCTAGCGTAATCTGAATTGTTCCACCAAGGTTATTCATTTGAAGCAACTTTAATTTCACGTTCTGTATACAAAGCATTTCTATTTATTTGATTATTTGTAGCAGACTTTTTATCGGGTCTAACATTAAGAATTCTTAACGCATCACTTGCCACTTTCGCGAAAACAGGTGCTGCCACTTGACCACCGTAATAATTTTCGCTGGCTGGTTCATCGACAAAAATAACCATTGCAATTTTCGGGTTTGACACAGGCGCTACGCCCGCAAAAAACACACTATATTCATCGCCATATCCACCTGCAATTGCTTTTCGTGCCGTTCCTGTCTTCCCWGCAATTCKGTAKCCTTTSACTTGTGCTTTTTGACCAGTGCCACCTTCATCAACCACCGTTTCCATCATTGCCATCACTTGATTGGCAACTTCTTCCGAGATCGCGCGCTCGCCTATTACTTCATCATCCAGTTTAACTAAAGATAAAGGTCTTTTAATTCCTCCAGCCCCCAATATGGCGTAAGCTTTTGCTAATTGCACAGGGGTAACGGTAAACCCATAGCCATATGAAAAAATCGCTTTTTCCATATCACTCCAATTTCTACGAATATTAAATTGCCCAGAACTTTCTCCGGGAAAACCACTCGCTGTATCCACACCAAAACCAACACTGTAAAATGATTTCAAAAATTGCTTATCATTCATTCTAAGCGCTAATTTAGTCACACCAACATTGCTCGACTTTCGTAAAATACCAGTGACATCCAAAACACCATGATTTTTACCATCTGGTATCCATTTATTTCCAACTTTAATTCTTCCCGGCGAAGTATCAATTTTAGTTCTTGGTGTCACTACATTTGCTTCAAGGGCGCTTGCAACGGTAAATGGTTTGGCGGTTGAACCTGGTTCAAAGCTATCGGTAAATGCACGATTTCGGGTTAACTCTGGGCGTCTTAAATCGAAACGATTAGGATTGTAGGATGGCTGACTCACTAGCGCTAAAATTTCGCCTGTTTCAACATCAATCATCACTAAAGCGCCCGCTTTAGCTTTATGTTTTAACACCGCTGTTTTTAACGCTTTATACGCAACCGCTTGAATTCTTGTATCAATACTTAAATACAAGTCTTCTCCCGCTTCCGCTTCTTTAATGATTTCTCTTTGCTCTATTACGTGTCTTCCTAAATCAACTCTGACTTGTTTTTTTCCTGATTGACCAGTTAGCCAATCGTTGTAAGACATTTCTAAACCTTCTTGACCCTCATCATCGATATTAGTAAAACCAACTATATGAGCAGAGATCTCAGCAGAAGGGTAATAACGTCTTGATTCATTTTGTAAGTAGACTCCCTTTAGATCGAGCTTTGCAACCAAGCTTGCCAGTTGAGGATCTAAATGCCGAGCAACCCAAACGTGTTGCCTTTTATTTCTAGCATGGATCCATTGTTTAAATTTTTTCGGTGTTTTTTGAGCTATCACCGCCAATTGATTCCATTGGTTTTCATTTAGCAATGGCGAAGCTTTTAAAACTTGTGTTACATCCATCCATACGGACTTAACAGGAATACTACTAGCTAGCTCGATCCCATTTCTATCATAAATATTTCCGCGAAAAGATTTAGTRCCTTTWGTTCTAATACTTCTYGARTCMGCTTGTTTGACTAACCTTTCCGATTCATCAACTTGCAAATAGACTGCTCTCGCCATTAGCACAACAAAAGCGCAAGATAATACACCGCACAAAAGATAAAATCTTATGCTACAAAGTGGTATATTATTTGTCTTTCTATTTTTTATCATAAACTAATTATTTTTTCGTTATTTGAATTAACCGTTACCATTCCTAAATTTTTAGTCGCTAATTGAGTGACTCTGTTACTTTCTGAAATGGCGGTCATTTCTAATTTCAAAGACTGCCATTCTATCTGTAATTGTTGATTCTCTTCTTTTAGTAATTGTAATTTTGAAATTGCTCGTCTTGCATTATGGCTAGTTCTTGCTTTTTGCATTGAAGAAAAAACCACTACAATAACTAATATCGTTAGCAACCAATTTTTATAAAAGACCTCTTTAAAGATCAATGACAATAGCGACGGAGTATTTTTTAAGCCTTTCTCTTGACTCCTTTTTTTTCTACTGTTTGTCATGTTTATAAACGCTCTGCAATCCTTAATATCGCACTTCGTGATCGACGGTTACTTTTTATCTCTTCTGCACTTGCCTTAATGGCTTTACCAATTTTCTTAAATTCTGTTTTTATATCTTTTGCCATAATCGGTATATCTTTAGGTATAGGCTCACCGGTTGATGCTCTTTTGATAAAACGTTTTACCTTTCTATCTTCTAAAGAGTGAAAACTAATGATGGACATTCGTCCACCGGTATTGAGCAATTCACTCATATCGGCTAACGACTTTTCCAACTGCCCAAGTTCATCATTAATAAATATTCTTATCGCTTGAAAACTTCTGGTAGCCGGATGCTTAAATTTATCTTTTACGGGACAGGCTTGATCAATAATTTTTGCTAATTGTAAAGTTGAATTAATCTCAACCTTCTCACGTTCTTCAGCTATCCCTCTTGCAATGCGCAATGCGAATTTTTCTTCGCCATATTCTTTAATCACTCTTTTCATTTCTTCAATTGGCGCACTATTCACCCAATCTTTTGCAGAGATCCCTTGCGTAGTATCCATGCGCATATCTAACGGACCATCTTTACTAAAGCTAAAACCTCTATCCGCTTGATCCAATTGAGGCGATGAAACGCCGAGGTCTAATAAAATGCCGTCGAGTTTTTGAGTCTCACCTAGACTATTTTTTAACACGCCATTCTGTTCTAAAACTGTTCTTATTCCTGCAAAATCATGGTGTATAAAACTAAATCGTGAATCATTCTGAAAGCGCTTGGCACTTTGTTCAGCTTGAATGTCTCTATCAACACCAATCAATCGTCCGTTTTTTCCGAGCTGACTTAATATCAACTCACTATGACCGCCTCTTCCAAAGGTGCCATCTAAATACAATCCATCGGATTTTATATTGAGTCCATCAACGGCTTCCTTTAACAAAACAGTAATATGCTTTCCTAAACCCTGTGTTGCTAGATTTCTATTTTCTGGCTCTATATTACTTTCTTTATTTTCCATTTCGCTCATGAGATTACTTTTCAGTTAGTCGCTTAGAAATACAGATCAGGTAAGTCATCACTATCAAGCTCTTCATCAGTCATTATCGCCATATCTTGCTTSNGCCARCCGATCCCAACGTCCTTTATCCCATAACTGAAAWGTTTTTCCRTTACCSGTTARCATCACTTCCTTAACTARKYCAGCGCGCTCTCTTAATACRCYGGGGATCARTAATCTWCCGTTWGCATCCATATCRACTTCRGTGGCGTGRGATARCATRATGCGTTTTAAACGTCGRTGATTACGTTTKKYGTTAGARAGTGCYTGGAGATCMGCTTCKGTRTTTTCCCAATCTTCTAGGGTAAAGATGAGTAAACAGKTATCATAGGGGTCACAGGTWATGATTAAGTGGGAATTTGAAGATTCRCTGATGACMGGACGGTACTTTGCAGGAACKGCAATWCGYCCTTTAGAATCYAAATTKATTGAGTTTGCTCCACGAAACACTTTTTTCACCCTAGTTGGGRGTYRTTCTTRRGTTAAAAAGAACGATTCCCAAARATTTGTAGTTGAATGTACAGTTCAGCCACAAAAAGACACAATATGACACTTTTCTCCACTATGGTGCACTATAGTAAGTCATGGCGTATTTTGTCAAGGCGATGTACCTCAAAAAAACAACAATTTTTGCTTATACTACAAGGACTTAAACGTAATTTGATGAAAGTGATATGGTAGTTTTTTTGAATAGGAAATGAATTCAGTAGGTTAAGTAATAAACTTAAAGTAATACATTAAGTTTGTTCATCATTGTGAAAAAGTTAAAATTTTTTCAATTAGATTTAACGCTGATATAACCGAGTAAAACAATATACTACTTGTACAAATAGTTAAAAATTCAGTTCATTCTAAAAACGAATAAAAAAGGTTATATACTGCACGGTTATTGAATATGCAAACATCAGATATTATAAAAAATGGACTTTGGAGCAATAATACGGCTTTAGTTCAACTATTGGGGTTATGCCCGTTATTGGCCGTCACTGGTAGTTTGATCAATGGGCTAGGTTTAGGGATCGCTACTACATTCGTTTTGATTGGATCAAATTTAACCGTTTCACTCGTTAGGAACATTATACCCAACGAGATACGCATACCAATTTTTGTTATGCTGATCGCATCGTTAGTGAGTACCATTCAATTACTGATGAATGCTTTCACCTATGATTTATATCTGATTTTGGGTATTTTCATTCCATTAATCGTGACCAACTGCATGATTATTGGACGCGCAGAAGCTTTTGCCAGTCGAAATACGCCAACCGCATCGTTAGTGGATGCAATCGCTCAAGGAATTGGCTTTACCTTAGTACTGGTATTATTAGGTGCGCTAAGAGAATTTTTGGGGCAAGGCACATTGTTAGATGGCGCTCACTTACTTTTTGGTGATTGGGCAAAAGAGTTAACTGTTCATATTTTTACTTCAGAACAGCCCTTTTTGTTGGCTCTTTTACCACCAGGCGCATTTATTGGATTAGGCATTCTAGTCGCACTCAAAAACTATATCGATGCTAAAAAACTTTAAACGAACCTAAAAATAATTTATCTACGTGAATTCCGACTTAAACCATTTCTCTAATAACGGCATAAAATAAGCCAAATTACCGCGATGCTTTAATCGTTTAGAATGAGATGATAAATGTAAAAACTCTTTAATTTTATACTCACCTACCGATACCACGCTTCCATCTTTTGCTAAAATCTTATAGTTGAAATATAACTTCATTGGGCTGATATCTCTAACGATTCTAATATCTTGATGGTTAGGACCTACACTAAACCGCAGATCTCCCGGTAAATCGAGATTTGTCACACTAATAGAAATCGATTGTCCATCTTTCAAATATTTTGAAGATAGTTTAGTGAAAACCCGATTAAAATCTTTTTCCAATATTTGTAGGCTTTTACTTCGGCTATAGTTTGTTAATTCATAATCCCTAAATTTTTTCCCGTCGACTAAAACCACTTGAGCTTTTAAATCGCTCTTTTGAGTTTCAGCGTTAATCACTTGAATATTGGTAACCGCTAATAAGACCAAAATAATTTGCATGGGTTTAAATTTCATACTTTTATCCTCTCTTTAGTTAATAATGCTAGAAAAATTACTATTCCTTATTAAAACAGCTATCCCTGATTAAAACATAGTATCCGTTTGTAAATTGTTAAATCCTGTCAAATTATTGAAAGTATAACCACTAAACCTGCTATTATCCGGCCATAAACACCTATTCTCCGACATGTAAGCTCTCAAATATGACAAAACCCATTCCTGAAAAAGTTGAACTAACAACAAAAGAAAAACTCAATCAAGAAACCGCTATACTCACCTGGAAAGAGTTAGAAGTTTATTTTGCACAAGGCAAATTACTTACCG
>NVTT01000009.1 GCA_002401655.1 Gammaproteobacteria bacterium
ATGGAAAAAATGAAAAAAAAGGTGAAATTGAATAAAACGAAAGTAACCAATTGCAAAATTAAWRAAATTGAAACGAAATAAAACCATCAAACAAATCGAAGGTGTGGTTAAAAATGGCTCTCAGATTGGCATAGATAAGAGAGAGCCGAAAAAAAACAATTCGAAAAAAGTTGACCCGCTAAAACAATTCTCAAATGGCGTTGCCATTAATCCTTTTGAACGCATTCAATTGGAGTTGGGTTCTCAGCAATCAGACTCTCAGCAATTGTGCGCGCGAGCGATAGATTTGTTCGCGCCGATTGGCATGGGACAGCGATGTTTGATTGTGGCTCCGCCGGGCTCCGGTAAAACAACCATGTTAAAACATATTTGCCAGGCGGTGGGGGAAGCTTACCCMGAGATAAARCTCTATGCGTTACTGATTGATGAAAGGCCGGAAGAGGTGACTGACTTTAAGCGCAGCGTGCCGGCGCAAGTCCACGCTTCAACCTCGGATGAAACTTATGACCAACATATACGTGTTGCTAATAACCTGCTTAACATTGCCCGCAAGCAAGCTGGTGAAGGTCACAATGTAATGATTGTGATTGATTCACTCACAAGGCTCGCAAGAGTTCATAATGCAACAACAAAGAGCAGCGGTCGCACTATGTCGGGCGGGGTTGACGCAAGAGCKATGGAAATACCGCGAAAACTGTTCGGCGCCGCTAGAAAAATTGAAAATGGTGGYTCCCTTACCATTTTGGCGACGGTACTGGTTGATACCGGAAGCCGGATGGACCAAGTTATATTTGAAGAGTTTAAGGGGACTGGTAATATGGAAATCGTTTTATCACGAGAGGCTGCCAATCAACGAATTTTTCCCGCGCTGGATATTGCTAAAAGTAGCACCCGCCGTGAAGAACTTCTCTACCACCCAAAAGATCTCGAAAATGTCAAAAAATTGCGCAGGGCTTTAACCAATCTTAAACCGGAAGAGGGCGCTAGAAAACTACTTGAGTTACTTGARGAATATCCAACCAATACAGAGCTGTTGAAGCGATGAACGATGTGTAAAATGCAATGAGTTTATTGATATTCCAAATCACCATTAGCCAGTTGAAGCAAATCCATACTAAAGATCCATAAGAGTAAATGACATACCCCATTGATTTGAGTCCGTTAATTCCTTTAAACTTATGAAATAAAAGAAGCGTGAAGCATCACCTGAATAAAAATCATGCTGGAAATTAATGTGGAAAAATTGATGTTACCCATACTTTACCGAGATGAATACATTGTCGTTATTGATAAACCTTCGGGGCTATTGGTACATCGTTCAATGATAGATAAGCACGAAACACGTTTTGCGCTACAAATGACCAGAGATCAAATCGGTCAGTATGTTTATCCGGTACACCGTTTAGATAAACCAACATCGGGAGTATTGGTGATGGCTTTATCTTCTGAAATTGCCGCTAAACTTAATCAGCAATTCACTCAAAAAACAATCACCAAAAATTATATTGCTTTGGTTCGAGGTTTTACTTTGGCTGAAGGCACGATTGATTATGCGTTGAAAGAAGTGCTGGATAAAATGACTGACAAAAGAGCACAACAAGATAAACCTCCACAAGAGGCGATTACTCATTATAAAACGCTGTGGCAGGTTGAAGTACCTTTTGCCGTTGGGCGTTATCCCACTGCCCGATATTCGCTAATTTCATTAAGGCCCGAAACCGGTCGAAAGCATCAGTTAAGACGCCATTTGAAGCATATATTTCATCCTATTGTTGGTGACACGACCCATGGTGATGGTAAACATAACACGATGTTTAGAGAGCGGTTTAGTTTAAATCGTTTATTACTTGTCGCCAAGGAGATGAGTTTTGAACATCCCGTTACGGGTGAATTAATTAAATTGTCTGCATCGATGGGAGAAGAGTTTGAAAAAGTGTTAGTCGGACTGGGCTGTTCTTTATACTGTAGCGATACTGTAGATCATATTGTCGAGCAAAATGTAGAGCAAAGAGTAGAGCAAAGAGTAGAGCAAAATGTAGCCCCGAACCAAGCTAACCTTTTAAATAATCAAGCAAACTAACTATAAACCTAACTATAAACCTAGCGATAAAGCTCATCCAGCTCGCCATTCTTAATTCTATTATTGACCTGTTTTAAACATCTGTGAGCATGATCAATTACCTGTTGCATATTTTCATAACAGCGACGTTCGTTTTTACCATAAGCAAAGAAGGTGAGAACGATTTGATTGCCTATTCCTCCCGTGTCGGGTCCATCTCCAAGTTCAAGATAACAAGTGGCAGATTGTGATAAGCAAATAGCGCCCGCCTTAAACCCAAGCTTTGTGCTCGCAACTGATTCAAGTGATTTTTGCATTAGCCAGTCGATGCTTCTTTGCTGACAGTTTTCTGGAATGTCGCGGAATAAAATCATTAATCTAGCACTGCATTTTTTTGTGTAAGGATATTGAGTATCGTCATTGTCTTCCACTAGATTGAAAGTGCAGTCATTACTTTCTAACAAAGACGAGGAAGTATTAATCCATTCGACAAGCGAATAAAAAGATTCTACAAACGCCCATTTCTTAAATGGCAAGAAATCTTCTAGTGAGCTTCGTATAAGTTTAGGATTTTTCTTGAAGTCGATATAAATGCTCGATTCATCCGACTCCATACTCGTCCAAGGGTGGGATCTTAATTCTGTTTTGTCGTCTTGATTAGACGTAAATGCATCCACTGTTTATGCCTCGCGAATTAGGAGAATATTTTGACGTAATCGAGTGACTTTTATTCGTTGTCTTTTACTAATGGTTAGATATTAGATATCAGATTTTAAATCCAATATCTAAGTACTCTCTATAAAACTCATGCTTTCGCAATAGCGATCGTGTTCCTTTTAAAACAAACTCATATCCACAAAGTTTAAATCGATCTTTATCAGCGATTGACTTGATAATTAACTTGGTATCAACGGGAGAAAAATCGGCATAATAATCTTCTGATGCTTTTATTGTCACTTCAATGGTTCTAATGTTATCACCTAAACTAAAGTGCAGTTCAGTACAGGTTTTATCGCCGATACCTGTGGTTGATGACCAATAACTTCCATCTTTTTTAAAGTCTCCTTCCCAGCCGATGGTCAACGCATTATTTTGATCGAGCATTAACCAAAAACTATCGGGCATTTCTAACTTGTGTAGTCTTTTCTTGCTAATGTTCTCGGCCGATTGTTGTTGTGTGTTTTTTTCCAATTTAATTAAATCTTCATCGTCTACATCATTAGGGTTGAATAAAATAATAATGACAAGTAATAGGCTAATCGCAAGTCCTGCTAAAGATAAGTTTTTATTTAATTTAAACCAATGGGTAAACTGTTCCTTAAAAGTATGATTAGTTTCACTTAAACTAACCTTACTTTGACTTGGAATTTTTGATTGTTTATTAGGATTAGAGTCTAACAGATGGTCTTCTAGATCGCTTTGTTTCAAACTTTCAAAAACGCTGGTTGCTAGAGTAGGCTCTACTCTGTCAAAATTGTTTTTGTGATTGGATTCATTCGAGTTCACAGGACCGTGATAACCAAGTTGATATTGGTGCTCATGGCGTACTCTTATATTGCTAATCGTCGAAATAACTAGTGTGGATATTATGCCTACTAATAACAAAGTCCATTTTGTAGAATGATCGATATAAGTTAAAGCAAAAACATTGATCCAGAAAATCGTTACAGGAATTACCGCCAAGAGGGTCATAAAACTAGCGTCGTGAAGACGTCTAATAGATGAAGCGAGTAATATTGGTGTTGTTACAATTAAGAGCATAAATACGAGTATGCCTGCTCTTGCATAAATAGGTAAGAATGCTAATAAAAGCAAATAGCATACAGCAGAGATTGCCAAAAATCTTCGACCGTTATCGTGACCTTCAATACATATTAGGCTTTTTAAAAATGGCACATTGGCTCCAAAACTAACTACGTTTAGATAAAAAGGCATATTAGCTGATTTGAATTAAGAAAGTCACTGCAAATTGTGGCAAAATAGTGGTGAATATAGAAAAAAGCATTTAACTTCTAAAAAAAGTATTAAAAGGGTGAATAAAAAAGATGAGATTCCTGAAAATAATCGGCTGGATTGTTATTGCCATTATCGCTCTAGGATGGGTGTATTATGCTTTTCAAGATGTTGAAAGTAAGACTTTGGATGAGAAGGTTCGACAGCAATTGGATGCGAATTTTATCAACTTGTCGCATGGAACCACTCGATACCAATTAGAAGGTCCTGAAAATGCAGAGACGATTGTATTAGTGCATGGCTATGGCGTTTCATCTTATGTATGGCAACCCACTTCTAAGTTTTTGCTCGATCAAGGCTATCGAGTACTGAATCTCGATCTCTACGGACACGGCTATAGCGATAGACCTGATGCTATTTATGGTATCGAATTGTTTGCACAACAAATTAATGAATTAGTTGTAAAACTTAAAATCGAAAAACCATTTCACTTATTAGGCTTATCGATGGGTGGCTCTGTAGTTGCTGGTTATGCACATCGATTTCCTGAAAAACTAAAATCTTTAATACTGCAAGATCCTCTAGTACACAAAATAGGTGCAAAGAGAATATTCCCTTTGAATACCCCTTTTGTTGGTGAATATATTTTTAATGTTTTCATGATGCCAAGAAATATAGAAGGTCACGTCAATAAAACAGGCAAAGGCAGTGTTTTTGAAAACTATGGAGATAAATATTTAGAACAAGCTGAGTATGAAGGTTTTAGAAAAGCAATGTTATCTTCGTTGAGATATATGGCGACTAATGATTATGATTTTGAATATAGACAATTAGCTAAAACTAAAATGCCTAAACTGCTTATTTGGGGTAGTGAAGATAAAACCATTCCGATTAAAAATGCGGATAAATTATTAGAATTAATGCCTAATCTGAATTATGAAATTATTGATGGTGCGGGTCATGTGCCTAGTATGGAAGTGCCTCACAAATTTAATCCAATTTTATTATCTTGGCTTAAAAAACAAGAATAGTAAAAACTACATCCTATGATAGAAAAGAACTATGTTTGAAAAAAATAGAATCGCCGTAAAAATTGAAAATCAAATAGCCTTGGTTAGTTTAAATCGACCTGAAAAACATAATGCGTTAGATATGCCAATGTTTTACGCAATCCGAAGATGCATAAAACAACTCAAAAAGGATAAAACTGTGCGTGTTGTTATTGTACAAGGTGAAGGTGAGAGTTTTTGTTCTGGTTTAGATCTAAAGTCAGTCATGCATAGTCCGTTTAATGGAATTAAATTACTGTGGAAATGGTGCCCTTTCAGTCCCAATTTGGCGCAAATTGTGACTATCGGTTGGAGGCAATTAAACGTGCCAGTTATTATGGTATTAAAAGGAAAGTGTTGGGGTGGCGGGTTGCAGATTGCTTTAGGAGGTGATTATAGGATCGCTGGTCCGGAGACTTCTTTTTCGATCATGGAAGCCAAGTGGGGACTTATCCCTGATATGGGCGGAACGCCAGCACTATTAGAAAACTTACCCCTCGATCATGCCATGAATTTGGCGATGACAGCGGATATCATCAATGCAGAACATGCGCTAAAAGTAAATTTAATTTCCCGAATAGATAGCGATCCAATGACGGTTGCAATGGAACTAGCTAATAAACTAAAAGAACGTTCTCCGGATACCAATAAGCGAATTAAAAAAATGTATCATAAAATTTGGTGTTCGAAACAAGGTTCTATATTAGCGTCTGAAACTTTTAATCAATGGAAAATACTATTTGGTAAAAATAGAAAAATTGCGGTTAAAAAAGCGTTAGGGGATGAATCAGTCGATTATCATTAGACTTAAAATAATTTCTATTCCTAATTATTTAAGTCTAATCCTTTCAGTTTAATCATTAGACCAAACAATATTAAAACCAATACTTCTGCCCGGCATCAATGTCGCTAAATCATCGGCAGACCCGACATATTCCTCATCTAACAAATTCTCACCCACCACTTTAAATAGCCAGTTTGGATTTAGTTGATATTGGTAACTGGCGGAAAAWAGAWTAGCAGACTGTGTAGGTAATTCACCCCTCGCAAAATCGTTCTTTGAGCGACGATGTTGYAGTCTAACTTGTGCGTTCCAATCATTGTGATGATAGTTCAATGATAGATTTGCTCTATCACTGGGGATATCGGCTAAAGCTTGTCTTTGCCTATTTTTACCGTCTATCAAGGTAGCGACAAAGTTYAMTTCAAGATTCTTAGAAATCTTAAATTGATATTCTGTTTCYAWTCCTTTAATCGTTCCATTTTGCTGATTAACAAAGGTTAAAATATCATCGCCTTGAGAGTTTGTGCCGATTATTACTCGCTCTATATATTCTTCAAAAGCATTTCTAAAAAATGTCATTTTCAAAATACTAGACTCATTACTCCAGTTAAATCCGAATTCAATATTAATTGATTCTTCTGCATCAAGGTTTTCGTTGCCATTTATTTCACCTCGAGCGGTTGTTCCACTAAAATAAAGTTCAGTTAAACTTGGGAGTCGAAAGGCGTTGCCAATATTGGCGTTTATTTCAAAATGTTGTTCCTTATTTTCTTGTTTGAAAATATCATAAGCAACGCCTGCAAATGCGGTTAGCGTAGAGTTTGATTGAGAACTTGAGAATGCATTTTTAGAGTGCTCAGAAGTAAAACGACCCCCTGCTTGAATTCGTAATTCATTAAATTGTAAATGATAACTATAAAAAGTCGCTAACTCTTCTTTATTGGCATTTACTAGAGTTTGACTATTAGAAAGCATTTGATTGATTAAGTCATTTTCAGACTCATGACTATTAACATTTTTTCGAGCGTAAAAATCAATTCCAAATAAGCTCGATGATGATCCGAATTCAGGCTGTTTATGACTAGGACTATTTTTTCCACGCCATCCCATTTGCCAATTAACACCGAAATCTTGAGATTCATTAGTGACATCAATAATGGATTGATTCGGTCTAATCGTTTGAGTTGTGATGCTTTGCTCGTGCATATAAAAATCGGCAGACCATTCATTTAGGCTAGTGATTGATGTCTTTATTATATGATGTTTTTCATCGGGGATAGTGACAATGCGATTTGGAAAGCGAGCATTAGAGCGACCCAAATCGGACCCTTTGGAAGTRAAAAACCAAGTGTYAATTTTTGAATGATTGAGTAAAGRAAACTTTCCTAGCTCTTGAAYCTCAAAAGAGTTTTGAACTAATCCAGACAATTGTTCAAAATGAGTGTTTAATGTATTTTGGTTAATATCTTCACTATTACTCGCTTGTCTTCTAACCACCGAAAAATGGTTTTCGCTTAATTCACTTTCTAACCCCCAAGAAAAGTTTTGGTAATTTTCTTCGCCAACTGTATCGAAACCAACAGAAAACTCACGCCCCAATATTTTCTTTAAGTCCAGTTGTATTACACCACCCATCGCGCCAGATCCATAGTAAGTTGATGCTGGGCCACGGATAATTGAAATGCCTTGAAAAAGTGATGGGTCAATAAATGAAGCAGAGGTTCCTGCTCTTCTTTCGCTACTTAATCGAACGCCATCTAATAAAGTTAAAACTCTTTGCCTAGAGACTCCTCTAATAGAAACCACTTGAAATAAGCCAGGTTGACTGTTTTCTGCAACGCCGGGCGTCCCTTCAATTAGCTCGGTTAAACTGCTAACTATTTTAGCCAATTTTTCTGGATTGATTTTAAATGTTGACTGAGTGGTAGGCGCTAATCCGTCGAGAGGTGATTTTCTATTAATAATGATGATCCGTTGTTCATTTTGATCATCGGTGATCTTGTTTTTTTCTGTATCTGTTGCGCACCACACCATRGGCGAACAACTAAATCCGCTAAGAATAAAAAGTAAACTGATMGRAACTTTAGTCAWAAATCGGGTTAATCATATGTCAAATTAGCCATRTTTAGCGGTAAAAAACAGCTGGCGAGGGTAGCAGACTTCAAACCTATAAAACCAGATAAATATTACCTATTCTAAGACGGCGAAAAAGCTAAAACAGCCTATTTAGCMACGGAAAAGCTCATCAGATCACAATTTGCTTAATAAAGTCACAAAAAACCATRGTTTTTACCTRTTTACAGTTAATTTATGCTTTTCAATTGGTTATAGTGCAAAGTTAATAAAAGCGATTAAGCAATTATAGTCTTCAATTGGCTCGTTTGAATGGATAGGTTTCAATTGTAAAGTTTTCAGGACTTTAATATGAACAGTGAATTTATCTGGCCAATTAGGGTCTATTACGAAGATACAGATGCGGGTGGTGTTGTTTATTACGCCAATTATCTCAAATTTTATGAAAGAGCGCGCTCGGAGTGGCTGAATGCTTTAAATATCGATCAGCTACTACTATTGAGTGAAAAGGTAGCCTTTGTGGTTAGAAAGGCGGAGATTGATTATATAAAGCCAGCACGGTTAAATGATAGCTTACAAATCATTACTCGTATTAAGCGTTTAAAAGCGGTTAGTATCGACTTTGAACAACAAATTTCGATTATTAAATCAGGTTTTGAGCCTGAATTAATCAATAAGGTAAAAATTAAAGTGGCGTGTTTGAATATTGAAAGTTTTATTCCCTGCCGAATTCCCATTCAAGTAAAAGAGGAGCTTCAGCGTGTCAGCTGATATGTCAATTTTAGGATTATTTCTAAACGCTAGCATTTTTGTGCAACTTATTATGGTGTTTTTATTAATATTATCCGTCATTTCTTGGGCCATGATTTTGGATAGAAGTCGTGCSTTAAGTAAAGCGCTTAAAAATGGTCATTTRTTTGAACAGCGTTTTTGGTCAGGTATTGAYCTAGGTAAACTGTTCTCGGATTTAACCTCTAAAAATAACATGCCAACGGGTATGGAATTATTATTTGTTTCAGGTTACAAAGAATTTGCACGTTTGCGAAAACAGCAGGGCACAGGGCCACAAGCCGTTATGGACGGCACTCATCGAGCAATGCGCGTTGCTTATTCCCGAGAAATTGATAAAGCCGAAGTGCATTTGTCATTTTTAGCAACGGTCGGTTCAACCACGCCTTATGTTGGTCTTTTGGGTACAGTGTGGGGCATTATGAATTCGTTTATAGCCTTAGGTTCGGTTAAGCAAGCTACCTTAACAATGGTTGCTCCGGGAATTGCGGAAGCTTTAATTGCAACGGCTATGGGGCTATTTGCCGCGATTCCCGCTGTGATTGCATACAATCGTTTTACTTACAAAGTGCAAAAAATTGAAACACTTTATGAGAATTTTGTAGATGAATTCTCGGGGATCTTGCATCGTAAAGCGCATAGTAGGACAAGTTCTAGCGCCCCATCAAAAGTAGCACCTAGATAACGGGTTGAATCAATGAACCAGCAACCAAGTTTAAGAAAAAATAAGCGAAAGCCAGTTTGCGAGATTAATGTAGTGCCCTACATTGATGTTATGTTGGTATTGTTAGTTATTTTTATGATCACTGCGCCTTTAATTACCGCTGGGGTTAAAGTTGATTTACCTCAAGTTAATGCAGAGCCAATGTCTGCAGATGCTGAGCCTCCTTTAATCGCTTCTATAGATGAAAGTGGCAATTACTATTTATCGGTTGGTGATTCATCGGATCAAACTTTAGAGTTACATGAATTGATAGAACTAGTGATCGCCCATCGAGAACGAAATCCTCAATCTCAAATTATGATCAACGGGCATAGAGAGATTGCCTATAACAAAGTAGTGCAACTGATGAACCTGCTACAAACACAAGCAGGTGTAGARTCCGTTGGTTTAATGACTGAGCCTGAAGGTTAACTATTTTTAGGTTTAAGCCTAAAAACYATTAATTATGAAGTTAAATAAAGCCATTGTTATTTCTATAGTTGCTCATTTGTTTTTGATTGCACTTTTGGCGTTTAATTTTCATTTTTCTAAAATAAAACCMAAGGCATCTAATAATCATCGKCAAATGAATGCAACWGCGGTTAACGCMGCATCAGTGAAAAACTTGCTAAAAAATATWAAGCAAAAAGAYATAGATAAGAAAAAYARAGAAATTGAACGCCTTCGAAAAACAAGATTAAAAAAAGAAGATGAGCGAAAAAAGAAACTTGAACAAGAAAAAAAGGCTGAAGATAAAAAAAGAAGAAAAATTCAAGCTGAAGACGAGAAAAAAAATAGGAAGAAAATTGCAGCAGATAATAAAAAGAAACGAATTGCAGATGAAAAAGCACATAATAAAAAAATTGCGTTAGAAAAAAAGAAAAAAGAAGAAAAACGTAAAGCCGCGGAAGCAGAGAAAAAACGCAAAGCAAAAGAAAAGGCTGAAGCTGAAAAAAAGAGAAMGAAAAAATTAGAAGATGAAAGAAAACGAAAAGARGCMGAAGMKCAGGCTGCCATGGAAAGAGAAATGGATTTACAAATGGCTGCTGAAACTGAAGAATTGAATGCGGCTCATAGACAACAAGTAATGACAGAAGTTGACAAATACCGTTTGTTGATAGAAAACAAAATTCAAAGAAACTGGATTGAACCTGAAGGTAAGGGGTTTTGTAATTTTAGGATGAAATTAGCACCCGGAGGTTTAGTCCTAAATGTAATCAGTGTATCTGGAGATCAACTACATTGTGAAACAGGGCAAAGAGCGGTTTATAAATCTGAGCCGTTGCCTGTATCGAGTGATCCAGATGTTTTTGCGGAACTTAAAGATAGTTATTTTCAATTAAAGAATTCGGATGATGAGTAGAATGAAAATTAAGACAATTAAGAAATATTTTATAAGCGTTTTTTTGTTATTGAATTTCAATGTTGTTGCAGAAGAATTTGATTTTATTATTTCAGGAGGTGCAGACAATGCAAGACCTGTAGCCGTGCTACCGTTTTCATGGAAAGGCGTTGATGCTAAAGCAAAGGAAGATGCGGGCGCAGTCATCGCTTCGGATTTAAGACGTAGTGGTCGATTTGCTCCTATGCCTCGTCATGAGCAAGTTCAAGCAATCGATAATTACGAAGATATTAATTTGAAACTTTGGCGCGAAAAAGGAATAGAAGCCGTTGTCGTCGGTCGTATTACTCAAGTGCCAGATGGTCGTCTTAAAATCGCTTATGAATTAATTGATGTTTTTAGAAAAACGCAAGAAGTCAGAAATGGAAAACTTTATCAAGTTGATAGAAATAAATTGGATAGTTATTCTGCGTTTATTCAAGCAAAAGATTTACGATTTCATTCGCACCGTATTGCCGATAGGATTTACGAAAAATTGACTGGCGAAAAAGGTGCTTTTGCGACAAGAATTGCTTATGTATCCGTTGATAAAACGCAAGAAAAAAAGTTCCGCTTAATGGTGGCCGATTCTGATGGTTGGGCCCCGCAAATGTTGTTTGCTAGTTATCAGTCAATTATGTCACCCGCTTGGTCGCCCGATGCTCAGCAACTAGCTTATGTTTCGTTTGAAAATGGTCGTTCAGAAGTTTTCATTCAAGATATTTATAAAAATAATAGCCGTAGAAAAGTGGCTGCTTTTAAAGGAATCAATAGCGCACCCTCTTTTTCACCTGATGGTCGTCGTTTAGCACTTACTTTGTCTAGAGATGGAAATCCTGAAATTTATATTTTAGATTTAACTACCCAACGGTTTTCGCGTATCACCAATCATTATGCCATTGATACTGAGCCAAATTGGACGCCTGATGGACAATCTTTAACCTTTACCTCTGATAGAGGGGGGCGTCCACAAATATACAGAAAAAACCTATTTGGCGGTAAAGCTAAGAGAATGACCTATGATGGAAATTATAACGCTAGCTCATCGTTCACACCCGATGGTAGAACCATGGTAATCATTAACCGAACCAATGGTGTTTTTCACGTAGCGGTTCAAGATGTTGAAACAGGAAATATGCAGATTATTACCGAAACTCGCTTAGATGAGTCGCCAAGTTTGGCACCAAATGGCAGTATGGTCATTTATGCAACGGTCTATCGAGGTAGGCAGGTTTTATCAGTGGTTTCTACAGATGGTCGTTTTAAAGCAAGATTACCATCAAAAAAAGGGGAAGTTAAAGCGCCTGTTTGGTCGCCATTTTTAAATTAATCAATGAGTTAATTATCTAGAATAGGTAATTAAGAGGACTACTTTGAAGATCCGTTTTTAAAGATTAAACGCAAATAATATAGAGAGTTAAGTAACAAAAATCGGCTAAAAGGGTCAAAAGTGTGAAAAAGTGCTAGTTTATTCGAAATTTTGCTAAGAGATTGACGATCAGTCCTTGATTGTAGCCTGAGACTTCGTTGATAATACACACCAAATGCAATTCAAGAATTAACGAGACTGAAAAGTAAACTTAGAGAGTTTTATTTAAGGTCGAATTTATCGCAATTTGAGAATTATAGAATGCACTATATTATTAATAAAATTAAAATAGATTAACGGGAGATACCAATGTCTATAGTAAAAATGGGTAAAAGTTTTATCATCGTAGCATCAGCAACTTTATTGTTTGCTTGTGCTGGTTCTGATACAGATGGAGCAGGCGATGCAAGTTCGACTGACACTGCAACTGAAACACAAACTGTTGAAGCTCCACCAGCAAAATCTGCTGATGAGATTGCTTTAGAGCAAAACAAAGCCGCTCGTGATGAAGCTAGCACTGTTTATTTTGAATTAGATGAAGATGTTGTAAGTTCTGCAGGACGTGCAACTCTTGAAGCTCACGCTTGGTTTTTAGCTCGTGCTGAAAATTCTGGAACTATCGTTTCTGTTGATGGACATTGTGACGAACGTGGAACACCTGCGTATAACTTAGCATTGGGCGAACGTCGTGCACAAGCGGTTGCTCAAATTCTTATGTCTTATGGTGTATCAAGCTCTCAAGTTAAAACAGTGAGTCATGGTGAAGAAATGCCAGCGGTTGAAGGACATGATGAGTCAGCATGGTCACAAAATCGTCGTGCTGTTTTAGATTATGCGGAATAAGCACCCTTTAAAAAATAAGGTAAAGGTTGTAACAAAATCGGTGGCTTTTGCCACCGATTTTTTGCCTTTTGCTTTTGCTGTTCTAATAGGTCTTTTTTCGAACATCGTTTCTGCTGAAATTCCAGCAATGACGTTAGCTGAAAGAGTCACCTATTTAGAATTACGTGCGCAATCTCAAAATAAACTGCAAGCTGATTTAAGTTACCAGTTCAATGAAATTCAGAGACAAATTAGAGAATTAACCGGTCTAATTGAAGAGCATGACTTTAAGCTCAAACAAATCCAAGATCGTCAACGGGATTTGTATCGAGATATTGAATACCGATTATCTAACTTGTCAACATCGGGTAGCGTAAAGTTAAAGCCACCGAAAGATAATAGCGTTAAGCCGTTAGCAGATGCTACTAATGCAAAAGATACGGATATAAGCAACAGTAATCATAATTCTAAAAGTACACCGCTAGCAAGAAGAGAGTTTGAAAGAGCCTTTGCGTTGGTTAGAAGTAAACAATATCAAGCATCGATTGTGGCATTTCAAGCATTTCTTAAAAATTATCCAGCAACTAGTTATTCAGCCAACGCAAGATATTGGATGGGGCAAGTTTATTTGGTTCAGAATTCTTTGGACAAATCCGCCGAGCAATTTACGCTTCTGACTTCTGAATTTCCAAATTCAACTAAAACTGCTAATGCGATGTTAAAATTAGGTGATATCTACATTAAGCAAAAAAAATGGACTTCAGCTAAAGCATATTATAATCGAGTGGCTGACAACTACACCGGTGCTAAGCAACAACTTGCAAAAAATGGATTACAAAAAATACGCGAAGCAGGCTATTAAGTCAGCTTCAGCTTTTCTAAAATAATCTGAGCTAGAATCTATATTGTGACGCGCCTTCGAATTTCTGAAATATTCTATTCGCTTCAAGGCGAATCTTCCTCGATTGGTAAGCCTACTCTTTTTGTCCGACTAACCGGATGTCCACTCCGTTGTGTTTGGTGTGATACTGAATATGCTTTTAGCGGTGGAGAATATTGGCAACTTGACGATTTAGTCGAAAAAATAGAAAGTTATTCCCCACAAAATATTTGTATTACTGGCGGTGAGCCAATGGCTCAAAAAGAGCCATGCCAAAAACTCATGTTCACTTTATGTGAGCTGGGTTACAGCGTATCGTTAGAAACCAGTGGTTCAATTGACCTTAAAAATGTCGATTATAGAGTGATTAAAGTCATGGACTTAAAAGCGCCAGATTCTGGTGAAATGGCGAAGAACCATTATCAAAACATCCAATATCTGAGTAAACAGGATGAGGTGAAATTTGTAGTCATGAGTAGAAAGGATTACGATTGGACAAAGATGCAAATTGACCAATATCAATTATCGGAAAAAACTAATGTCATTATTTCGCCTTGTTTTGGTGAGATAGATGAACGTCAATTAGCAGAATGGATTATTGAAGATAATCTGCCAGTTAGATTTCAAATACAAATGCATAAGATTTTATGGAATGACGAAAAAGGGCATTAAGTTTTCTATAAAAGATAAAAGATAAAAGATAAAAGATCTTACCACAGAGGACACAGAGAACACCGAGTTAAAAGATTAAAGATAAATCCTCCTCGGTCCCCTTCGTAAAGGGGGAAGTTCTATTTTCCTCTTTGGTAAGACGGTTTTTAAGGTTTTTAGATTATGACAAAAAAAGCGATCATTTTACTTTCTGGTGGGTTGGATTCTACTACTTGTTTAGCCATTGCTAAGTCGCAAAAGTATGATTGTTATGCGCTAAGTTTTTCTTATGGTCAAAAACATTCTTCTGAGTTAGATGCTGCAAAGCGAATTGCTAACTCTTTCGGGGTGATAAAGCATAAAATTATCGATATTGATTTAGCTAGTTTTGGTGGTTCTGCGTTAACTGATAATTCTATTGATGTACCCGTTGTTTCTGAATCTTCAATCACAGAGACAGATATACCAGTTACTTATGTTCCTGCTCGAAACACTATTTTCTTTTCTATCGCACTGGCTTGGGCAGAAGTTTTATCCGCTGATGTCATTATAGCGGGTGTTAACGCTGTAGATTATTCTGGATACCCTGATTGCAGGCCTGAATATATTAACGCTTTTCAAACGATGGCTGATCTGGCAACTAAGGCTGGAATTGAGGGGAAAGGTGTTAAAATAGAAACACCGTTAATTGACCTTAGTAAAGTTGAAATTATTCGTAAAGGATACGCTTTAGGCGTCAATTATTCGGAAACGGTTTCTTGTTATAAAGCAAATGAGAATGGTGCTGCTTGTGGTGAGTGTGATTCTTGTGTTATTCGAAAGGAAGCTTTTGAGAAAGCTATTCGAAAAGATCCTACAATGTATATACCCATCCCACCTCAAGATGTAGGTTTCAGTGCTCAGCTAGGAAAGTTGAACAAGGCGCAGCTCGAAGGGAATGACTAGTCCTTTCCAAGAGTTGTAACGAAGTGCAAGTTTTCTAGCTGAGCACCCATAGGGCAAGGCTATAAATAACCATCTTTTTTTGTTAAGCAATTTTCAGCTAGAATGACTAGCTCAAAAATTACTTGCCTCAAATCTGGATATTTCTAGCCTTGCTGAAATCTACATATTGAGGTGGGATGGGTATCTATAGAACTAAAAACGAATAGGGTTTAGATGAACATGCCAAAGAATTTAAAAAAGACACTAGTTGTTGGAATCTCTGCAACGGCACTTTTTAATATGGATGAATCGGACCGTATTTTTTTAGACTCAAAAGATAATGATCCTGATACGGCAATTGAATCGTATCGCAACTATATGCTTAAGCATGAAGATATTGCACTTGAACCTGGAACGGGTTATCCCATCGTAGAGGCGTTACTCGGTTTAAATCGTTACCAAGAAGATTCAGATTCTCCATTGGTTGAAGTGGTGGTCATGTCACGCAATAGCCCCGATACTGGCGTAAGAATTTTAAATACTATTCGTGAAAACAAATTGGCAATTTCACGTTCGGCATTTACTGCTGGCGAGTCTGTAGTTGACTATATAGAAGCCTTTGATGTTGATCTGTTTTTAACCACTAATGTTGATGATGCTCAAAAGGTAATCGACTCTAAAGTCTGTGCGGCTGCGGTGGTAAAAGCACCACCGAAGAATGAAACGGCTAGACCTGAAGGTCAAGTTAGAATTGCTTTTGATGGAGATGCTGTTTTATTCGATGATGAAAGTGAATTATTATACAAAACTGAAGGTTTAACCGAGTTTCAAAGTCAAGAAGATCGAAAAAGGGATATTCCATTAAAAGCAGGTCCTTACGCAAAATTATTAATTAAATTAGCTAAGCTTCAAGAGCTGTTGCCTATGCGCATTGAATACTCGCCAATTAGAATTGCATTAGTCACTGCACGCAGTAGTCCAGCAGAAATGCGGGTAATCAAAACACTTAGGCGTTGGGGTGTATATATTGATGAAGCGTTTTTTATGGGGGGACTTGATAAAACGAAAGTACTCAATGCTTTCAGACCTCATATCTTTTTCGATGATCAAGATATTCATTTAGATAGAGCTTCTTCGACCATACCATCTGGGAAAGTACCTTATTTATCCGATTCTGAATTGTCGAGAATAGAGTTATCAAAAAAATAATCTTTAAAAGTATTAGATTCAGAACAAAAACTAAAAATTAAAAAAATAATTTATCAAGAGAGTAATATTATGAGATCTTTCCAATTTAAACTTATTGGCTCACTAATATTATTTATTTCACTAATAAGTATTCAAGTTTTTAGCAAAGAAATATTATCTTTAGATTATTATTTTAGCGATAAAAATATTTTTTTAAAAGAAATTGCGACGCCTCATTCTATTCTTAATTATGAAGTAGGGGAGTGGCATGCAAGGCCAGAACAAATAGAGCGATATTTTTATAAACTTGCAGAACAATCTGATCGAATTACAATTGAAGTCTATGCCCATAGTCACGAACAGCGACCATTATTTTTGGCTTATATATCTTCGCCAGAAAACATTAAAAATCTCGATAGTATTCGTAAGAACCATCTAAAAATGGGAAAAGAGACTAATCGTCCTGCCGTTACATGGATGGGTTATAGCGTACATGGTAATGAAGCGAGCGGCAGTAACGCATCGATGCTTCTTGGCTATAAACTGACGGCATCAACTGATAAAGAAACCTTAGAACAATTAAAAAATCAAATTATTATTATYGATCCAATGTTAAACCCTGATGGATTAGCTCGGTTTGCGCATTGGGCAAATATGTACAAAAGTAAAATCCCTAATAGTGATCCCAATACTCAAGAACACACCGAAAACTGGCCTCAAGGTCGGACTAATCATTATTGGTTTGATCTAAATCGCGATTGGTTATTTTTGCAACATCCAGAATCTCAGGGAAGAGTGAAAATGTTTCATCACTGGAAGCCTAACGTGGTTACGGATTTTCATGAAATGGGAACTAATAGCACTTACTTTTTTCAGCCCGGTGTGGAATCTCGTCAAAATCCTTTAACCTCAAAACAGAATTTTAATTTAACTCAAAAAATAGCAAGCTATCATGCGAAAGCATTAGATGAAATTGGCAGTCTTTATTATAGTAAAGAGAACTTCGATGATTTTTATTATGGTAAAGGATCGACCTATCCGGATATAAACGGAGCTATAGGTATATTGTTTGAACAGGCTTCGGCTCGGGGTCACATTCAAGAGTCAAAGCATGGATTAATTTCATTTCCTTTTGCTATTAAGAACCACCTAACTACTTCATTATCCACGATAAAAGCTGTTCAAGAAAATAAAAAATCGCTACTTCAATACCAAAGTGATTTTGTGAAAAAATCAAAATTGCATGCAAGGACACAGAAAATTCGCGCCTATATCTATTCAAGTCAAGATGACTATCGATTGAGCGAATTTAACAAAATATTGGAAGGGCATAAGATTGATACTTATCCGTTAAAGAAAATAGTTGAAGTTGATGGAATAGAGTTCCTGCCAGAAAATTCTTTTATTATTCCTTTAAGACAAACTCAATCATCGTTAATTACTGCAATGTTTGAGACGCGAACACAATTTATAGATAATACTTTTTACGATGTGTCGAGTTGGACTATGCCATTAGCTTTTGGATTTGATTTCACTTCGCTTACGCGTTCAGACTTTGATTTGGATTTATATTCTGAAAAATCGGTTGAAAAAAACATCATCTTTGAAGAGCCTGAAGATAATGTAGTCGCCATTTCTTTACCTTGGAAAAATTATGCCACGGCTAAATTGCTTTCGTTATGTCTGCAAAATGATATTAAAGTGAGAAGTGTTACTAAAGAWTCAATTTTCAAAGGAAAAAATAGCCAAATAAATTTGTCGCACGGCGACTTGTTAATTCAGTTAAACAACCAATCACTTTCTAGAAAAAAATTGTATCAATTTTTATTACCGAAGATACAAAAAATGAAAATTAAAACTGACTTTATTTATTCAGGTTTAGCGGTTTCTGGTAATGATTTTGGTAGTCCTAGTATTCCAGCAATCAAAAAAGTTAAACCAGTGCTAGTGATCGGATACGGTGTTAATCGTTATCAGGCTGGTGAAGTGTGGCATTTAATGGATCAAAGGTTAGAACAACCTTTAACKATGATGACTTTTAAAAARTTGGTCAAAAAYCATTTRGATGATTACACACATATTATCTTGGTGGATGGCAAGTATGATTCGGATGAAAAGCTGGTAGCAAAACTAAATAAGTGGTTGCGTGGTGGCGGTATTTTAATTACTCAATCTAAAGCGACGCAATGGGTGGCAGAAAGAGATTGGATTTCAAGCGTTGAAGCCAAGTTAGATATTACCCAAGATACSCATCAAGCYTATTCRCARKTRGATGARGAWAATTCTCGACATTATATYGGTGGWGCAATYGCTCAACTAAAYATTGAYYTAAGYCATCCATTRRSTTTTGGTTTAGATAATTCWAARCTRGCGGTTTTTAAGCGAAGYCARTTYTCATTAACTGAASCTAAGGAAGCKTTTGTTTCMATTGCTAGATTTGATAARAARCCACTTTTAGCYGGMTATATATCYACTGAAAATCARAAAAATATTTCTGAAAAAACYAGYATTTTGGTWCAAGGAATAGGTAAAGGAAAGATCATTGCTTTTAGCGATGATATGAATTTCCGAGGATTCTGGTTAGGGACGAGTCGGGTATTTACCAATGCTTTATATTTTGGCGATATTATCCACGCAGTTCAAAAAAGTAAAAAGGAAGAGAAATTAGAACAATAAATGGCTTATTGCTAAAAAATCGTTCCAATTGATACGAAATACTTTTATAAATGTATTACCCTAATCCCTATATAGAAATCACGGATATAGCACCACCCCATGATTCCTCAGCACTTCAAGAAAATGCCCGCTTAACCAATGGGTGAAGCTAAGATTTTCTCAAAGCACTGAGAAACCATGTGACAGCACTCTATCTCGCAATTCTATATAGGGATTAGGGTATTAAGTTTTTTGACAGAATGATTTTAGATTAATCAAAATGAGTAACAATGCCGCTAGTCGCTTTCACTAAATTACCAACATTTGAACGCCTTCAATTGGAACATCATGATGTTTTGACAGTTGACAAGGCGAGACATCAAGACATTAGAGAGCTTCACATTGGCTTGTTAAACATGATGCCAGATGCATCGTTACAGGCGACTGAGCGTCAGTTTATGCGTCTTGTCGGCGATTGTAATCAGATTGTTCAGTTTTATGTCCATTTGTTTACTATTCCAGACATAAAACGCTCAAGCTCTACTCAAGAATGGATTGACGAATATTATGAAGATTTCGAATCTATTGAAACTCACGGTCTAGATGCGTTAATCATTTCTGGCGCAAATCCAATCAGTAATGAGTTRAGTGAGGAAGTTTTTTGGCCCGGATTAACRGAAGTGATTGACTGGGCTAAGGAAAAYGTYACCTCRGTYYTGTGYGCTTGYTTRGCKACMCAYGCTGTCGTGCAATATTTGTACGATATTAAACGAACGCCTTTGTCTGAAAARAAGTGGGGTGTTTTTGAACATCGTTTAACCAATAAACAGCACCCGCTGGTTAGACATATGAATACGCGGTTTGATGTTCCCCATTCTCGATATAATCAAYTGACTAGTGACCAGATAAAAGAAAAGGGATTAATTCCTTTGGCTTTAAGTGAGCAGGCAGAGCTGCATTTAGCGGTGAGTCCCGATGGATTTCGATTTGTTTTTTTTCAAGGTCATCCAGAATACGATGACTTAAGTTTATTCAAAGAATACCAAAGAGAAGTGAATAGATGGTTTGAGAATAAACGTCAAGATTACCCGCCATTTCCCAAAAATTATTTTAATGGGGAATTGCAAGAATTGTTATTAAATTTCAAAGAGAAAGTCACGCAAGCAAAGTCAAATAAGCGAGCGTTTCCAAGTTGGAAAAATAAATTAATTTATCCGCAACTGGATAATACTTGGAGAGATACTGCGTTATCAATTTATAATAATTGGCTTGGATTGGTTTATCGATTGACAGATAAAAATCCGAAGAAGTTATTTATGCAAGGTGTTGATCCTGAAAATCCGTTAGATAGTATCTAATACGATCATCTTAATGGCTTTGTTTTAAATTTGAATACAATTCACCAGCTTCTACATTAAAATCTAACCGATTGCCTCTAGGAGGTAACGGACAGGTTGCAAAAGGCGTAATCGCACAAGGTGGGTTATACGCATAATTAAAATTGATAATTGTCATATCACTACCGTCTTTAGGCCAATGGACATCCAGATATCTTCCTGCACCGTAGGTCGTTTCTTGCCCAGTTTCATCGGCAAACATAAGAGACATCGGACCATCTTTTCCATAGGAGATTGCTTGTAGTCGATGCTTTTGACCGTTAAATTCGAATTCTAACCAACCTGCTGAGTCATTTTCTCTCACCGTATCATATACAGTCGCTATCTGAATCGTTTGAGGCGTTTTGTGTTGGATCAGTTTAGCGGGGATAGCATGTTGTTCTGAATAAGGTAAAAAATGAACGCCATCGTATTTTACAATGCTTGGATTTTCGGTGTTTTTTAATCGTACAGCGAAACCACGTTCTCGTTTGATGATATAAAAAGAATAAGAATTTAACGAAACAATGGTTTTATTCAATATTAATGTTTGGCTTTCAATATTTTTATCATCAATTTTAATTTGTGAGTTTTTTCGGGTAAAAGTCACGACTTCTTTATCAATATTTACAATACCAAAGAAGCTAGGGGTTCCCTCTGGAAATAAATGAAGATTACTTTTATTTGTTCCGAGCGTGTTATCACCCTCGTCTAACCAGTACAATCCTGCTAACGATAACCAACCATCTTTTGAATTTCGGCTTTTTGAGTAATCGTTAACCCAATTTTGCCATTCGTCTTTTGCAGATAAGTGAGCCTTGGTTTCACTCCCTTCAGATAAGGATGCTGTTGAGCTAGAAATGGGTGGGTTAGAGATAGGTAAGTTAGGCGTTGAACTGCACGCGAACAGAGTTAAAATTAGAAAGGGGAACACAAAAATTTTCATTACTATCTCTTAGGCGTTATATGGGTTCATTTTGTCAATACGAGAATCAATTTCAGAATCACTTCCAATATTAAACTCTATGAACCCAATTTTATTATTACACCTAGTATACCCTAATATTTTACATCTGGTAACTAACCGCTTTCTTGATTAACTTATCTTTACTAGAACAAGATTTCACATCTTTGTAATTGAATACATAAATTTGATCTTTGTTATTCTCAAAGTTAGAAAAAATCAAAGTGACATGCTCTCCGTTTTCTAATGAGCGAAGTGTTGCACCATAATCGCACAGTGTAGAAATAATTAGGTCAGATTTATTTTTGTTTGACTGTTTTACTTTTGCGACTTTTTTATTTCGATATTGTTTCATCGATTTTTCGTATTGTTTCATTTTTTTATCTAACGTTTTCATTTTTTCTTTGAGCTTTGTTTTTGTTGTCGCTAATTTTTTAGTATCAACCTCTTCACGTCTAGCTCGTCTTTCCATATCTCTAATTGAGCGTTGGATATCTCGAACTTCTTCACGTTTATCACGTTGTTCATCTCGCATGKTTTCCATATTTTCTTGAAACTCTTCATATGCTTCAACTTGCTCTTCCCAACCATGGTCTGAAAAAATATTTCTTGGAGCTCTTGGAGCTACAGGTGCTACAGGTGCTACAGGAGAATCAATGTCAGAAAATGAATGAGCTATTTCTGAAGTGATTGAGCCCACTAATTGTCCGATGCCTTCTCCAAAAGCCTGCCAATCATTCGCGTCACCAAATCTAGATTGGCTAAATCCGAAGGTAAATACCATACCTTGTTTGGCTAAATAAGTTGAGTCAGTGGTTCTAGTTGAACCAGGGAATCGGTGACGATTATTTTGTACTTTTGATTCACTTATCGAGGTGTCAAAAATATTACTCATGATCCGCAGTTCTTTTTCAGCTCGGGAGTAATCAGCAGCGATAGCGATTTGTGAAGTAAGCGCTAAACAACTAGCGATTGCTGATATCTTAAATGTTTGATAAATATTCATAATTAATTACCTGCTACTTATAATAGTTAATAAACTATTTGAGTTAAAGTTTGTTAGGACGAAGTGAGGAGCTAGCTTTTCTTCCTCTACCATTCGCGGCGGATTGGAATAGTTGATTGATTGCTTGATTATTCTCAATCTGATTATCTGCAATATAAGATAATTGTTGATCAACTTGCTTTTGGTCTTCATACCTCTGTGATTGCCAGCCTGTCATAACGAATTTAATATCTTGCTGTCGTTCACTTCGATTCTTTTCAATCCAATTCGCAAAACGAATCTTGGATAAATTATTCTGTTTTTCAAATGCCACATTTAATTGCTTCTCAAATGATACATCAAGCTTATGTTTATAATTTTCAAGCTGTGATTCAACCAGTTTGGATATTTTTTCTTCGGTTTGACTGCCTCCAAAACTAATTGTTAATCCACGATCTGAATTAACAATTTCTAATTGAAATACCACCATTAATATCGCCATTGTAGAAGTCGCCATAGCTCCCCAATTTAGCCAATTGGTTTGTTTAACCGGCGGTCTAACTGCGTGCTTTACTCTGTGCCATTGCGGAACATCTTGTTCCTGCCACTGATGCGATAACTGATGCATTTCTAAATATTGCTGATGAGTAGATTGACACTCGCTACAATTATCAAGTATCTTGTCTATTTCGCGTTTTACCTCAGATGATAAATTACCTTCAATGTAACTATCGATATGTTCTATGAATAATTGGTGATTGCATTGGCGATTAGAGTGCATTTTGTATCTCCGAAAAACCTTTCAATTTGTTAAGTGCGGTATATAACCGAGTTTTTAAAGTATTAACTGATACGCCGGTTTGATGGCTAATTTCTTCAAATGTAAAATGTTGGAAGAATTTGAGTTCAACAACCTGTTTATGGTCATCGGAAAGTTTGTTTAAAACCGCTTTTATTTGCTGATTGTTGTTTGTTTGGGCAAGATGAGAGGCTGGATCGATGGTATGTGATGATGCGTGGGACTGAAATAGTCCATCATTGTCAAAACTGTCATCGGTGACTTCACCTGCTCTATGTAATGGATTTCGCCCTCTTGAACGTAAAAAATCAGTCGTTTTGTTCGCCGCTATTCTCATCATCCAGCCTTTAAATTGACCTTGACCTCGGTAACTTGGTAAATTTCTATAAACTGCTAAAAATACTTCTTGCATCAAATCCATTGCATCSGATGAATTAAAMGTCATWCGTAARCAATAGTTATAWACYARGCCYTCATAGCGTTTMACWAGRCTCACCCAGCTTCTTTCAGAGCCKCCTAAWGCTTTGTCTATYARTKTTTCRTCTTTRTTAATTTGGAACATATTGTTTTATGTCGGTTCTCTTATTGATTGGTATTGTTTGTGCTTGCTTTATATGTCGTGGAGCAGACTCTAATAGTTTGAATTTAATTTAATTATTTAGATATTGATAGAAGGTATAGGCAATTTTTTATTCTTAATCATTCAATTATGTATTAGATATTATTTATTGGCTTACTTATTTGTTTTAGTCTCTCTGGTTATTAGTAAATACAATGCCGGTACAATAAATAAGGTGACAACGGTTGAAACCAGCATTCCACCAATAATGACTAATCCTAGAGGCGTCCACATGGTGCTATTTTTCATCGTTAATGGCAATAATCCACCAATGGTGGTTAAAGTGGTTAACACTATAGGAGTCAATCGGGTTTGTGCGGCGTTAGAAATAGCTTCGCTAATTCTTTCACCTTTAAGAACTAACTGGTTAGCGGTATCGACTAAAATAATAGAATTATTAACTACAATCCCCATTAAACTGGTTAACGCGACAAATGCCATTACTGAGAATGAATAATCAAAGGCTAGCAGTGCCAAAATTGCTCCCGTAAACGCAAAAGGGATAGAAGCAAAAACGATTGCKGGTTGMGCAAATGATCGAAATTGTAATACGAGTACAGCGAATATACCCAGTAATGAAATGATCAATGCTTTGACTAACCCCGCAAAGGAGTTGTTTCTCGATTTTTGCTCACCGGCAATTGAATAGCTAATACCGACGGGTAACGATAACTTTTTTAGTTTTTCAACTATTTGTTGGGTAACCTCGGCGGTTAGATACCCTGTTTTTGTGTCGGAGGTTAATATTGTGCTGCGTTCAAGGTAATAATGACGAAGGTGTGAAGGAACACTTTGTAATTTTGTTGTAATCAATTGTTTAAGAGGAACGAAAGCACCTGAATTTGACATGACCTGTAATTCATTTAAATTATCGATTTGCGGTGTTTTAGAATTATTTAGACGCAGGACAATGTTGTAGTCATCGCCATTTTCATCTCTATATCGTCCCACAGTTGTGCCTACTAGACTCGTCCTAATCGTATTATCAATATTAGCAATTTCTACATTTAATAATGCCGCTTTATCACGGTTAATGTTGATCTCTAGATCTAATTTTTGTTTTCCCATTGGGTTTTTTATATTGACCGTACCTGCTGTTGCTACAATCAATCCTTCAATTTTGACAGCGGTTGTTTTTAATTCTTCGAGGTTATTTCCGAATATGCGGATTGCGATTGGAGCTTCTAACGGAGGCCCTTGTTGAAATTCTTTTACTCGAAGTTTAGCGCCTGCAATTAATGAAAAATCCATGCGTAAATTTTTAATCAGTTGTTGTAGTTCCGCATAATTTATCTTATTCAAAATAATAAACAACTGCGCAATATTAGGCGATTCTCCGCCGGGGAATTCGTTATAGTAAATGCTGGGATTATCTCTTCCAATATTAGCTGCTACGGCTTTAACCTGAGAATACCGGCGAATTTTGGCATCAATTTGTTCTGTGAGTTTTTTTGTCGCATAAAAACTACTACTTTCGGGCAGTTCAATATTCACTAATAGTAGCGGTTTCTCGGCTTTAGGAAAAAGGCTAACGCCTACTTGAGGGAATAAGCCTAAGCTGATGATAAACAAAAAGAGCGAAATAGTAATGACTCGCCAAGGGCGTTTAAGAGTTTTGTCTAAGGCTGGTTTATAATGTAAATTTGAAAGCCGCTCCAGCTTTTTTTGCACAATATTGCGACCTTTGCCAGACTCTCCGACTTTACGCTGTTTAAACATACGACTGGCCATCAAAGGTGTTAATGTGATGGCGATAAAAAATGAAGCGATCAGCACCAAGACAACCGTGACAGGCATTGAACGCATAAATGTTCCCACATCGGTTTGCATCATTAACATTGGAACAAAGGCTAAAACAGTTGTTGCTGTACCGCTGGCTATCGCCCAAGAAACCTGTTGAGTTCCCTCTGCTGCAGCATCACGCGGATGTTTACCTAGCCGTAACTTTTGCCCAATAGATTCAGTAACCACGATGGCATTATCTACTAACAGTCCTAGAGCAATGACCAAGCCAACAATTGACATTTGTTGTAAACCAAAACCAAAATAATCCAGTCCGGCGATTCCGATGAAAATAGATACCGGTATTGCAAATAGAATAATGCTGGCGGCTCTAATCCCTAGTGAAAAAAGAATAATGAGCCCTACTAATATTAGACCTTGAAGAAGGTTAATAAAAAAACCGTTGACTTGTTTTTTTACACTGATTGATTGATCAAAAACAATTTCGAGTTGCATCTCTTTTGGAAGATTATTTTTAAAGGATTCCAATTTTGTTTTTAAACCATCAAGTACTTCAAAAATATTCGTACTTTCTCTTTGTTGAACCGATATAAATACCGCTCGCCTACCATTGTGCAATGCTAGATAGGTCGGTTCAGCATCGACGAACGCGACCTTAGCAATATCTTCAAGATGAATGATTGAACCATCAGGTAGTTTTAAAACAGAACGTCGAATATCTTCTAACGATTGAAAATCACCGCTAGTCTTTACTGAAAAACGCTTACGACCTGCATCAATAAACCCTCCGGGTATATTGGCTGCAGCTCCGATTAAATTATTTCTAAGAGCTGATAGAGTGAGCCCTAACTCGCGCATTACAATTAAGTCAGCCGTAATTTGAATTTGCTGTTGAGGATAAGCTTGTGCTAACGCTCGCTTAACGCCCGAAACACGAGTAAATATTTTTTCTAGACGCTCAGCTTGATAACGCATTTTATTAAAAGTGGCGGTTTCTGATAATAGTGCAACTTGCAAAACATTAACATCCGTAGGAGAAACTTGCCTTATATCAATATTTTGAATTTCACTTGGAAGCTTGGAACGAACCTTTGAAATAGACTGTACGACATCATCGTATTTTTTATCKGCGTCAACGCCATAATTAAACTCAATATGCACTGAAGCTAGGCCATCTGTAATTTTAGTTTTTATTTCCTTGATATCTTCTAATTGGTTAAGCTCTTTTTCTATGGGATCGACAATTAATTTTTCCATATCTATAGGGCTGGTTCCAGGGTAAGCAACGGTAATATCAGCCATAGGAAATGAAAATTGAGGGTCTTCCGAACGTGGCATGGTTTGAAAAGATAATATGCCTAAGAGCGTCAACAGGGCGACAAGGATCAAAGTGAATTGGTGATTTTGAATAGCGAGCAAAGGTAATTTCATAACAATTATTTCCGAATTATTGAACTGTCATTAACCACTCTTACTTGACGTCCATCAAACAAATAGGGCACACCAAGTTTGATTACTTTATCTGTAGGTTTTAGCTCACCAATTACGGATACCTCATTCAAAAGGAAAGTAATAATTTTAACTTCAATAGCTCTAGCCAAGTTTTTCTCTTCATCCAGTAAGAAAACTGTAGCCATTCCATTATCAGCTTTGAATACCGATTCTATCGGAATGTAAAATTGTAATTCAGAAGACGCCGGCGTAATTTCAACTCTTGCTATTAAACCTGAACGCAATCTAAGTTGATTGCTTTCTATTAAAACTTCTACTTCAAAAGTGCCTGACGCAGAGTCTGTACTTAAAGCGACTTCAGACACTTTGCCGTCAAATATTTTTCCGGGATAAGCATCTAGTGTGATGATAGCTGAGTCGTTAATCGCTACTTTAACAATATCTTGATCAATTAAACCAATCCTAACGACTGTGCCTTGTTTGTGAGACGCGAGTAAAAAAACCGATTGTCCTGATTGTAATAACTCGTTTGATTCAACGTAACGTTTAAGGATCCGTCCGTTTACTGGCGCGCGAATCACCGATAGTTTCTTATTAAAATTAGCAATTTGTAGTTCTGCTTGTGCCGCATCGAAAGCAGACTGGGCATTTTGTTTAACCTGTAACGAAACCAAGTCATCATCATAGAGTTTGATGAATCTGTTTAAATCGGCTGAAACTTTATTAAAATTAGAAGCTGCTCTTTTTTGTTGAGCATCTATTTCTTCAAGATCGAGCATCGCCAATATTTGCCCTTTTATTACTTCATCACCTTCTTCAACTTTAATTTGTTTTAACAATCCAGGCGTTTTAAAAGATAAATGCATTTCATTTTTGTAACTAATTCTACCGCTATTTTTAATGATTTGATTACGACGTTCTTGTTTGACATTTACCACGGTTACAGCAATAGCATCGTTTGCAGACGGTGATATAGCAACAGCTGATAGTGTTTTTTTGTTTGAGTTATCGGTAGCATGAACATCAGCGATTGAAGGTTTTATTAAACCTAACAGTGATAACAAAACTAGTTGAATGAAGAGGCGAATGTTCTTTTTATAGAAAAGGCTATTTTTCATGAGTTATAAAGTTTATATCAGGTTTGAGTGAGTTGATGTAGACAATGTATACATCTATGTTGTCATTGTCAACATAAGTAGGTATTATCTAATTATGAAAATCAAAAACAATCTAAATAAAACGTTTCAACCTGATGAGTCTAAACCGTATCATCATGGAGATCTTCATCAACAATTGTTAGATGCCGCTGGCGGTTTGTTAGAAGAAAATAATATTGCCTCACTCAGCTTAAGAGCAGTGGCAAAAAAAGTGGGAGTGAGTCACTCTGCTCCTTATSGWYAYTTTAAAGATAAAAAAAGTTTACTTGCTGGTATCGCTGCTGTTGGATTTAAAGAGTTAGCATCAAAAATGTTGGACGCTGTTTCAATGTATCCTGACGATCCAGCGGCGCAGTTACAAGAAGCGGGTTATCAATATATGACGTTAGCGATAAAAAAACCTCAATGTATGCAATTAATGTTCGGTAATATCCTTCCTTGTCATGGTACTTATCCCGAACTTCAAAGTGCTGGCGAATTTGCTTTTAATGGTTTAAAGATAATTATTGAAGCAGGTCAATCTAAGGGCGTTTTTAAATCTGGCGATGTAGAATTATTAGCGTTGGCTGCTTGGTCTACTATTCATGGCCTTTCAATATTATTCATAAGTGGTGAAGTAGAAGAAACTATATCTTTGTCTATGAATATCAAAGAGCTGGCTTTCTCTATTACTGAAATTATGTTGAATGGTATTAAGTCGAATTAAAATGAAGCTATTCTTAAATCATCAGTTAACAAAAACTTAACCCTGTCATTGATTTATGTAAACTAACTATTCAGTTTTTTTAATTCGTCATCAATTTTTTGACAAAATATTAATGATGCAATAGCTATTACAGCGCCAGAATAAAATACCAATGAATGATTGATAATCCAAAGCATACCAAATAAGACTGGGATCACGACCGCCGCGATGTGATTAATAGTAAAAGATACACCGGCAGTCGATGCGATATCTTTTGGATCGGCTATTTTTTGAAAGAAAGTTTTAAGCGCAATAGCCATTGCAAAAAATAGATGGTCAATAATGTAAAGTCCGGCGGCTATTTGAGAATTCTCGACCAGTGCATAGCCAATAAATACAAAAATCAAACCAGAATATTCAATCGTTAACGCTCTTCTTTCTCCCACTCGACCTATCCAGCGACCAATAATAGGTGCAATAAAAAGGTTAAGTAGGTGATTAACTATAAATAGAAGTGCAATATCTTGTGCTTGATAGCCAAATTTTTCTACCATCATAAAGCCTGCGAATACCATAAAAATTTGCCGCCTTGCGCCACTGAAAAAAGTGAGTAAATAATAGAGCCAATAACGTTTTCTTAATATGATCTTTTTGTGTTGCTCGTGTTCTCTTTCAAATTCAGGAAAAATCATCCACAAGCCTATAACTAAAATAAAAGCGAATGAACCAAAAAATAAATAAGTATTAGCATAATTAATAGCGGTGAAAGTAAATAATATCCAAACGATCCCGTAGGTAATTAATGATGTCATGGATTTTATGGAGATGAGTCGCCCTAAAAATTCAGGTGTTTTACTTTTATCAATCCACTGCATGGTAAGGGAGGTATTTATGATTTCTGTGTAGTGGTAACCAATAGACATCAAAACGGTCGTGGCATATAACCCGTATTCAAATGGAAATAGCCCCGTAATGGCAACGCCAATAGCCATGATACATAATGCAACGATAATAAAAGTTTGCTCTTTTATTGCCATTAAAATAAATATTGCTGTAAAAGCTAAAAAGCCGGGGATCTCTCTAAARCTTTGTAAAATTCCAATTTCTACGCCGGTAAAATCYGCTTTATCKACTACAAAGTTATTTARTAAAGCCAACCAAGCGGCAAAGCTAATGGTGACCAAGAGGGTACTAAGGAGGATGAAGTTTTCTTTTGTTTTATATTTGTTTAGGTTCATTGATGTTAACCTGAATTCGTATAATAATTTACCCAATGGTTAAAGTGTAGAATAACGGTAGGACTATCACTTGTCTATCAGTTAGTATTCAAGYAAATRAGTTTGATTCTTTTGAATTKCAACAGATTAAAATTGAAATTGTAAAATACATAGGTAAATAAACCATGAAACATTATTTATTGGTACTTCTTTTTGTTATTTCTGCTTGTGATGGAATAAAAATTCAACAAGAAAAAGTTGCGACGTTGATTAGTTTTGAGGGTTTGATGAATAATGGTTCAATCAATCATTATATTAGTGTTAACGAATCTATCATAATAAATGATAGTGAAAAATCAAAAAAATGGCAGGTTTCATTGGGAAGGCGTGATTTTAAATTGGCTATAATCGACAAATATGAAAATAATTCTCAAAAATCCCTTCTATTTACTAAAATTGGGTCATACCAAGTCAAACTTGGTTCACATCCTTCTAGTGCTCAAGGCACTATAATGATGCAAACACTCACTATTATTGTGAAATAGCCCATCAAGAACAGGTTTGTAGCTAAGGGGCTTATTTGCAAGAACAACCTTTTAGGCAACGCTATGAATTTTATTAATAAAGCTATTTTAGGCTTCTTTTTTGTTGTTATCCCCGTCGTTTTATTTTTTAATCCTTTTAATACAAAGTATTGCGGTGTTGTCTTTGACGTAGAGAGCCGTAACTTAATCAATTCGATCACTTCTGATATTGTTTTAAAACTGCAAAAGTATCGCAGTGTCAGTCAAAATGATATTTGTGAAATGCCGACCGCATACCTACAAAAAACGTTAGGCAAATTAGAGAGTCCAAAACCTGATCATCCCGGTGAAGCTGCCGCTTTTAGATATCAGCATCTACTAAGCGAAAATAAGCAATTAAACGTAAAAAACTGGAATGCAGCCCGCGAACAAGTCAAAAACATGAAGGCGAATTTAAAAAAGGCGAACCTAAATAAAGGAGCGGGTATTAGTTCAGACTCATGGGAAAATTTAGGACCTGGAAATATTGGAGGCAGAATAAGAAGCTTGGCATTTGATCCCGATGATTCTACGCGAATATATGCAGGTGCTGTGGCTGGCGGTGTTTGGTTGACGGAAGATAGTGGCGCATCGTGGGCTCCAACGGATGATTTCATGGGAAATTTATCGGTAACCACGGTAATATTTGACCCTTCCGACAGCCAAGTTATTTATGCCGGTACCGGTGAAGGGACATTTAATGCTGATTACGTGCGAGGTATGGGTATATTTCGTTCAAGTGATAAAGGACAGTCATGGTCGCCTTTAGATTCCACGCAAAATGATTTTGATTTCTATTGGGTGAATCGACTGACCATGTTGAATGACGGTAGTCGTTTAGTTGCAGCCACTCATACGGGGGTTTGGACTTCGGATGATGACGGAACCTCTTGGTCTCGCTCTCATGTAGGGCGTAGCAATGATATTAACGTACACCCAAGTGATGATTCAAAATTAGTTTTAGGTACTTGGGGAGGCGCTCTTTATTCTGAAGATGGTGGTCTTTCTTGGTCGAGTGCGACTGGTCTTGAATCAATTACCAATGAGAGAGTAGAAATTGCATATTCAGCCTCTTCCCCTGATATTGTTTATGCTTCCATTTATTTTAATATGGGAGAGTTGTATAAAAGTACCGATGGAGGTCAATCTTATACCCTAGTGAATACTGGAACTAATTATCTTGGGCAACAAGGTTGGTATGATAATGCCTTGTGGGTGGATCCATTCGACCCAGATCATGTCATTGTAGGCGGAATTGATTTATGGAGGAGTACTGATGCAGGAGTCAGTTTAAGTAAAATAAGTATTTGGTGGCAGTCACCAAATTCGGCTCATGCCGATCACCATTTTATTATCGAAGATCCTGATTACGATGGGGTGAATAATCAGCGGGTTTATTTTGCCAATGACGGTGGTGTCTATGTAACCGAAGACGTCAGTATTGCAGTAGGCAGTACCGGCTGGCAAGAATTGAATAACCAATTATCAATCACTCAATTTTATGGAATGGGTGTTAGCCCAAATGGAACCGTGGTAGCAGGAACTCAAGATAACGGTACATTAGTTTACAAAGGCGATAGTGAGGATTGGGTAGAAACTTTTGGTGGAGATGGTGGTTTTTCTGCAGCGGATCCAACCGATTCTGATTATGTTTACGGTGAATACGTTTATTTACAGATCCATCGAAGCACCAGCGGAGGACTGGCCAATAGTTCGTCCTATATTTTTGACTCTGCAATGGAAGCGGACGGACCTTTATTTATTGCGCCTTTTATACTTGATCCCAATAATGAAAATAGAATGTTAGGCGGAGCAATGAGTCTCTGGGTTTCCGATGACGTTAAAGCGGGTACACCCAGTTGGGGCAGCAAAAAAGATTCGATAGGATCGGCATCGCCTATCAACTCGATTGCGGTTGCACCTGGTAATAGTGACTTAGTGTATGTTGGACATCGAGATGGTTCTTTATATAAAAGTGAGGATGCAACCGCTGATGTGCCTAATTGGACACTTATCGATGATGCAAACTTACCCCAGCGAAGATTATTACGTATAACCATTGATGCAAACAATAATGATATTGTTTATTTGGCTTTTAGCGGTTACGAAGCAAATAATCTTTGGAAATCTAGTGACGCGGGTGATAGTTGGTCATCCTCTGTTGGGACAGCACCTACGAACATTCCTCCTGCGCCTATCCGAACGATGGTTATTCGTCCCTCTGATAGCAATCAACTTTATGTAGGAACAGAAGTTGGTATCTTTACCAGTGATGACGCCGGAGCGAGTTGGGGATTAGCAAATGACGGGCCCGCAAACGTTTCGGTGGATGAATTAGTTTGGGCCGGTGATGAAACGCTTTATGCTGCAACTCATGGTCGTGGTGTGTACCGAGCAACGTTAAATCAAACAACGCCCAATACCATTATTTTTGACTCTCAATTAGATGTGGCTTTTTCTACGGTATTAGAAACACAAGAAAAAATTATTTCTGGCATTGGTATTCCTGTTGATGTGACCATTGTAGGTGGAGAATATTCGTTAGGCTGTGATGGAATTTATACAAGTGATGCTGGCATTGCTAACTTAGATGATACAATTTGTTTAAGACATACTTCTGCAGATGATTTTTATTTAGAAACATTAACTCAAGTGACTATCGGAAGTTCGACATTTGATTTTCTATCTAAAACTATTCCTGACGTTAACCCAGATGCTTTTGAATTTACGTCAACGATTGATGTCGATTTAGCAAGTGAACAAATATCAAATACTGTTTCGGTAACGGGAATTAGTTTTGAAGTGGATATTTCTATTGTTAACGGTGAATATTCAATTGGCTGTACCAATACATTTGTATCAAGCAGTGGTGTAATTGCATTAGATGATACCGTTTGTATTCGTCATAACGCATCAGATGCTCACTTTATCTCCGTAACGACAGATCTGACTTTAGGTGATACGACTCAATCTTTCACCTCAACAACATTGCCGGATACTACACCTGAAGATTTTTCTTTTGCCACTCAAGATGAAATTAGAATAGGAACTGATGTTACTTCTGATACGATTACTCTGACCGGTTTTCAAGTCGATATTCCTATCGGTGTATCCAATGGAGAATATTCAATTGGGTGTACTAATTCATTTACCAGCACGGCTGGAGTAGTCTCTCCTGATGAAACTGTTTGTTTAAAACATAATGCATCAAATCAATACGTGACTGAAACAACAACGACTTTAAATGTCAATGGCGTTACCGCAGATTTTGTTTCCACAACAGAACCTGATAGAACGCCAGACGACTTCACCTTCGCTTCAGTTTCTAATGTAGAACTTTCAATATTGCAAATTTCAGAAACTATTACGGTTACAGGAATTGCGGTTGAGGTTAATTTGAGTGTGGCTGGAGGAGAGTATTCGTTGGGTTGTAATGGCACTTTTTCTTCCTCAACGGTTCAAATATCAGAAGGTCAAACGATTTGTTTGAGGCATATAACTTCTAGTGGATTTTCAGCTAACGTTACTACAAGCATGACAGTGGGAACTTACACTACTAGTTTTGTTTCAACAACAAAAGTGGCACCACCTTCAGAGTCATCTGGCGGTGGTAGTTTGCCAAAATTAATTATATTTAGTTTGATTTTTGGGGTTTTCATTAGACGAGTGATTGGCCAAGTTTTATGAATCTAGTCTGCATTTAGCCACATGGATTTGTGGCTAATGTTATTCTGCTTTTATGACATTCTATTCGTTAAGAATTTGAAACGCCCTTTTAATTTGCTTAGATATTAACGAGTTTGTTCCATATTATAGAAAAGCGGTGTCTTAACGATATTGAAATATGAAAATATATTTTTTCTACTATGGCTTTAATCTAAATGTTATTAATGTAGACAACACTTTTTAAACTTCTTGCCGCTACCACAGGGGCAGGAATCGTTTCTACCAACGGCGCGATGCTCATTATAAAAAGTTGTTGTTTCTGAAACTTCTTTTTCTCCTAATATATTATCCAAATACAAATCTTTTCCTAAAATCCCAACACCAGAAATCAAATTGGGCAATACCTTTACACAGCCTTCAATGTCGGGTAATTGTTCCATCATTTCAGGCTCTTCTTCACGCATTGCTTTGTCATCGATAAAACGCGCCATAATAAAATTGAGTACTGCAACGGTTCTGTTAGCTTCATCATCTTCTTTAGGTAGTTTTGCTTGCCAGCATTTTGAAAGCCATTCAAAAGCATCTAAATAACCCAAAGCAAAATTAAGTAACTTTTTATTCGCTTTACCTGACGGCGTTAAACCTAAACCGGCAGGGAGTTCTAATGTTTCTGCCTCTTCGAAACAGTCATTACATTCGTTCCACCAGGCAATTAAATTAGCAGTGATTGTATGTACTTGTTCTTCGTTGATAAAGTGAGGCTTTCCATCTTTAGTGATAATTAACTCGTCAACCCATTCATGAGGTTCTATCATTTCAGGGCAAGATGAAACCGATACGATAAATCCCAAGCAATGATATAACTCTTCAAAAGAATCTTTGATATTCTGTTGTTTAAAGTGCTTTTCGAGGGCTTTTAGGTCAAATTTATTCATATTTTTGCGAATCAACGATTAAATGCTTTAATTAGGCGGTTTTAACTTAGATTAATCTAGGTATAACGACCCTTTCAGTTTATTTTGAGGATTATACCTCAGATTTGAAAAAATAATAAATGATTGTAAAACAACGAGATTTTCTGTAGATGTCTTCCTATTTATTCCGCAAACTGCCACAAACTGGTCTATGCTTGTTCTTGTACTAAGGTGTTTTAAAACTATGAGTAAGATAAAAGCTTAAAATGAACGTTATATTCTATGGATAATTTGTATATCGCACGGCAGCCAATTTATGATAAGAACTTCAATGTTTTTGGTTACGAACTTCTTTATCGTAATGGTGCTGTCAATGAAGCAAAAATAGACGACCCTAATCTAGCAACCTGTGAAACCATCCTCAATGCTTTTATGCATATAGGTATTGATAATCTAGTGGGTAGCGCTCTCGCTTTTATAAACCTGCCTCAAGATTTTATTATTGATGAATCTTTAACCCCTCTTTTTAATAGCCAAAGTGTGTTGGAAATATTAGAAGATGTAGAGCCAACACCAGAAGTCATTGAGGGACTTAAACGATTAAAGAAACGTGGTTTTAAAATAGCGTTAGATGATTTTGAATATCGAGAGAGTCTTGAGCCCTTTTTACAGCTTGCAGATATTGTGAAACTTGATGTAATTGCCCTTAATGAGGAGCAAGTCAGAGAGGAATATGAGCGAGTTAGAAAATATGAGCATATAAAAACATTAGCGGAAAAAGTTGAAACACAGGAAATGAAGGCGTTTTGTTTAGAATTAGGCTTCGATTATTATCAGGGCTTCTTTTTTTGTAAACCTCAGTTAGTCAAACAAAAACAAGTGATTGCAAACAAAACTGTGGTTTTAAATTTACTCAATAAAATTCAAAACCCAGAGCTAGACTACGATGAGTTTCAAACCATACTCTCTCAAGATGTAACCTTATCTTATAAATTATTAAGGTATATCAATAGCGCCATGTTTTCATTGAGACGTGAAGTTGATTCAATTAAAGACGCTGTTGTACTTTTAGGTCAGGATAATATTAAAAAGTGGTTATCTTTGATTTTAATGTCTCGAATGGGAAAGGATAAACCCAGTGAATTAATTGTTGTGGCTTTAACTCGGGCAAAAATGTGTGAGTTCTTAGCCGATGAATTATATCCTGATATTCAACCTCAAATGTTTATTGTCGGTCTTTTTTCCGTTTTGGATGCATTGATGGATACACCGATGATTGATTTATTAGATACGGTTATTTTAAGTTCAGCGATTAAATTTGCGCTACTTGATCATGAAGGTCGACATGGCGAAATATTAGATATCGTCTTGGCATATGAGCAATTTAAGTTTGATGAACTAGATAATCTCACCTTAATTAATCAAAAACTTCGCCAGTATTATCTGGATTCGGTTGAATGGGCTGATCAGTCTGTACGTTCATTGCAACAATAACAATCCTTAGTTCCGATTAGCCATTTAAGTTTGCTTTAAACTATTGATTACTTTATGTTCAAATTAGGCTAAAATGCGCGCCCTCAATGAGGCTCTTGAATATTTGAAGAACCTCGCGCAGTTCAATTTACAAGGTTATTCTTTTGTTATCTACAGCTAATATCACTATGCAGTTTGGCGTAAAGCCACTCTTCGAAAATATTTCTATCAAGTTTTCTAACGGACGTCGTTACGGTTTGATTGGCGCAAATGGTTGCGGTAAGTCGACCTTCATGAAAATTTTATCAGACACCTTAGAGCAGTCATCCGGCCAAGTAGTTAAAGATCCCAATGAGCGCATWGGMGTGTTGGGKCAGGATCAATTTGCTTTTGAAGAATATTCGGTWATTGATACKGTGATTATGGGTCATAAAGAACTATGGAAAATTAAAGTMGAAAGAGATCGCATTTATTCTTTGCCTGAAATGASTGAAGATGAAGGGATGTTAGTGGCTGATTTAGAAACACAGTTTGCAGAAATGGATGGRTATACYGCCGARTCTCGMGCKGGMGARTTATTRCTGGGATTAGATCTTCCWACYGATCAACATTTTGGTTTRATGAGTGAAGTCGCGCCCGGTTGGAAGCTTMGAGTTCTTTTRGCTCAAGTGTTATTTGCRGATCCTGATATCATGTTACTYGATGAGCCRACYAATAATTTGGATATCAAYTCAATTAGGTGGCTYGAAGAYATACTCATTCAAAAACAATGTACGATGATTATTATTTCTCACGATCGCCATTTTTTAAATAGTGTTTGTACCGATATGGCTGATTTAGATTACGGTGAGATTAGAATGTTTCCGGGTAATTAYGATGAGTATATGACKGCTGCRACRCAAGCGCGTGAGCGGTTRYTATCTGAAAATGCYAAGAAAAAGACGGAAATSGCTGAATTACAATCTTTTGTYAGTCGTTTTTCTGCAAATGCRTCAAAAGCGAARCAAGCMACKTCCCGAGCRAAGCGTCTTGAAAAAATAGARCTWGYGGAAGTCAAAGCTTCAAGTCGGGTTAGTCCTTTTATTCGATTCCCTCAAGAGAAAAAATTATTTAGATTAGCATTAGAACTTGAGAATATTTCTAACGGTTATGATGAGTTACTTTTTAAAGATTTTAGCATGATGCTAGAAGTGGGAGAAAAGGTCGCCATCATTGGGCCGAATGGGATTGGAAAAACGACATTTCTTAAGACGTTGATAGAAGAGCTAGCACTTAAATCGGGTGAAGTTAAATGGTCTGAGAATGTAAAAATTGGCTATTACGGCCAAGATCATAGTGAAGATTTTGCAGAAGATATATCAGTTTATGAATGGATGAATCAATGGCGTCGGAAAGAGGATGACGAGCAGGCTATTCGTAGTGTTCTTGGAAGGATGTTATTTTCTCAAGATGATATTAAAAAGTCTGTACATAAATTATCGGGCGGTGAAAAAGGGCGGATGATGTTTGGTAAGTTAATGCAACTTAAAGCTAATGTATTGGTGATGGATGAGCCGACGAATCACATGGATATGGAATCGATTGAATCACTCAACTTAGCGTTGGAACATTACGAAGGTACATTAATTTTTGTTTCCCATGACCGCGAGTTTGTTTCATCTTTAGCGACGCATATTTTGGATATGCAACCAAGTGGCATTAATCATTATGTAGGTCGTTACGAAGAGTATTTACGTTCGCAAGGCTTGTAAACTAGTGCTAGTACGCCAGAACAAATAGGAAAGGTAATAAATGTCAGAACAAAGGTATGATATTGTTTATGCCGGTGCGATAAAAGAAGGGTTTTCGCAGGCAGACGTAAAAGCACTCTTTGTTCAAAAATTTAAACTTTCCACTGAAAAGGTTGAGCGATATTTTTCTGGCAATCGAATGGTTCTAAAAAAGTCACTTTCCAAAATAAAGGCCGAAAATTTAAAAGAAAAATTGATGAATGTTGGCGCAGAGACATTGATTGTACCTTGCATCGGTGTAGCAGACACCAATAATGCCAAAGCTAAAAATAGAAGACATGAACAAATGTCTCAAGCTGGTAATCCATTAATTGATAAACGAATACAAAAATCAAATTTTTCTAGTTTGAACTCGAAACAAACTAAAAGTAAATATGATAATGAAAAATCTGGTTTTGATTTTGATTCTGGCTTTGACTCTGAAGCAGATAAATCGCTTAATCAAAAAATAAAATTAGCTCAAAGTATGCTGATGGAACAACAATTAAAATCCCAGATCTCAGAATCTAACTCCTCGCCTAAATACACTAAATTAGTGCTATTTTTAATTGTCTTGGCTGGAGCGGTTTGGTTTTTATTGGATATTGGGAAAAATAGTCTGTAAATTTGAGATGTCGTTTATTAGTCAAAAACGTTTATTCATCAAAACCAGAAGTGACTAAAATCTTTAACGCTTCAGATACCTGCATACAGTCATCGCCTTCACTATCAAATACAAGTACAGAACCTTTTGGCGCATTGAGTGTTAATAATTTAATGAGACTGTTTGCTGGGGCGATATTTTCTTTATGGGTTACGGTAACGGTGGAATCAAACTGATTGGCGGTGGTAACGATTCTTGCTGCTGCTCGCGCATGTAAGCCTTTTATATTAACAACCTCACATGATACGCTTGTCTTTAAGAGAGGGGTCTTTAAGAGCGACGTATTTGAAAGGTTAGTTTTTAACTGGCTCGTCATCTACTTTATCCTTTCTACGATTAAGGTTTAATTCTCTGTGTCTTATTTGAGTATCGCTAAATAGCTTTTTAAAATGTTGAGCCAGTTTTTCAACCATATAAACCGAACGATGTTGACCACCTGTACAACCTATAGCGATGGTTAAATAATTTCGGTTACCTTCTTCAAACCTTGGTATCCAAGTATGTAAAAACGTTTTTAATTGCCAAAAGTATTCTTGAACTTGAGGGTATTCTTCCAAAAATTGAACAATCTCGTTATCTCGGCCATTGAAGCCTCTCAATCTTTCTTCCCAGTAAGGATTAGGTAAACAACGCGCATCAAAGACAAAGTCTGCATCCGTTGGCGCGCCATTTTTAAAACCAAATGACTTAAATTGAATGCTTAATCGAGCTTCTTTTTCGCCAATCACGCGGTTGATAATGGTTTCACATAATTCGTGGGGCGTTTTATTAGTCGTGTCTATCACTAATTGAGCATATCTTGCGACGGGTTCTAAACGTTTCTTTTCTTCGGCAATAGCTTCAGAAAGAGATAATCCTCCAGCAGTTAATGGGTGACGACGTCTTGTTTCACTAAATCGCTTGAGTAAAGTTTCTTCGCTGGCATCTATAAATATGACTTGAAACTCTTTTTCACGGCTTTGAAGAAGCTGCATAATTTCATCAAATTCTCCCACGGTTGCTGGAATATTCCTGGCGTCAATGCCAACAGCTAATTCAGGGTATTTATTTTCGGTTTGATTGAGTAGTTCAGGAATTAATTTAATCGGAATGTTATCAACACAGTAAAAACCTTGGTCTTCTAATGCGCGTAATGCGACTGTTTTACCTGATCCAGAGCGTCCACTTACAAATATCCTTTTCATATGGTTGTTATCCTATGCTGCTAATCTATCAGCAGCTTTCTCTAAAATATCGTACAGAGCCTCATCGCAATGAGCATGTCGGATCTGCGAGATTATTTTACTATCAGAGAGTAGTTTTGCGATTTTTTGGAGATGCTCTAAATGACTGTTATTCGCATCCTCTGGCACTAAAATGGCAAATATTATATCAACGGGTTTGCCATCAGGAGCATCATAATCAATTGGTTTATCCAATAGTAAGAATACGGCTGTTGCACATTTGCAGTGATTGACTCGGGCATGGGGAATAGCCACTCCATCGCCTAACGCCGTTGTACCAAGTTTTTCTCGGTTAAGAAGGCTTTCAAATATTGATTGTGCTTTGCAATCAATCGAATTAGCCATCATTTCGCTAATTTTTTCGAGAACTTTTTTCTTGCTGTTAGTTTTATCACAGCACTGTGTAGATTCTGGAGAAAGTAATTGACAGATATTCATGGGGATAACTTAGTGAATTGTATAAGGTGCGCTTAACATAATTTTAGCATAGCCATTACTAAACGCACCTTTATTTTATCAATTTAACCTGTTTTATGCTTTACATTGTGTTGTTGAATTTAGCTAGACTGATTATGCCTTTGAAATTCAACAGATTAATTAATGCCGTATCAATTTTTCTTTGTGTTTAATGACTTGCCTGTCTAATTTATCGACTAAAGAATCGATTGCAGCGTACATGACTTCTTCTTCACTGGTTGCAAAGAGTTCACCACCATTAACATTCATTTTGGCTTCGGCTTTTTGCCGTACTTTATCAACTTCTAAAACAACGTGTACATTATTGATGTGATCAAAGTGTCTTTCTAAGCGTTTAAATTTTTCATTGACATAATCTGTTAATGCATCGGTTAAATCTAAGTGACGACCTGTTACGCTAATTTGCATAGTTATCTTCCTTCGTTAGTGGATGGAAAAGTAAACCCCTCGTAAAATAATACTCTAGGACAAGTTCCGTAGTAGAATTAAAAAAGAGATTTGCGTTCATTTGATGGCGGTATTGCCATACTTTCACGGTATTTAGCTACCGTGCGTCTTGCTACCTTTATTCCTTGATCTTTAAGCAGTGTGGCGATCTTGCTATCGCTTAAGGGTTTCGCTTGATTCTCTGCGGCGATAAGCTTTTTAATAACCGCTCTAATCGCTGTAGATGAACATTCCCCGCCAGAATCCGTAGATACATGGCTAGAGAAAAAATATTTCAATTCAAAAATACCTTTAGGCGTATGCATATATTTTTGAGTGGTTACTCTGGAAATAGTTGATTCATGCATTTCTACTTCATCGGCTATATCATGCAATACTAAAGGTTTCATTGCTTCTTCACCATATTCAAGAAAGCCTACTTGTTTTTCAATGATGGAGGAGGTCACTTTTAGTAATGTGTCATTTCTGCTTTGTAGACTTTTGATAAACCACTTAGCTTCTTGTAAATTATTTTTCAAAAATTGGTTATCTTTACTATTGTCGGCACGTTTAATTAAAGAAGCGTAGGTTTGATTGATATTGAGCTTTGGTGTTGCTTCGGGATTAAGCGTTGCATGCCATTGACCCTTTGAATTTTTACGTACATAGACGTCAGGTTTCACATATTGTGCATTATTTTGATTAATTTGATTTCCAGGTCTTGGATCTAAACTTTGGATCAATTGAAGCGCATTTTTTAACTGCGTTTCACTTAATTTTGACTCTTTTATTAACTGTCGATAATTGCGATTAGCAAGGTATTGAAAATGGTACTGTAATACTTTTGTCGCTAAGTGCAAGTGTTCGGTATCTTCCGGTAATTTTCTTAATTGAATAAGAAGGCATTCTTGTAAATCTCTGGCACCAATTCCAGCGGGTTCGAAACTTTGAATATGATGAAGTACAGCTTCCACTTCTTCAATTATGACAGTTGGTTCTTGCAAAGGTTCTGGTTGTGAATCTTGTTGAGATTTGTGCTGTGATTCTTGATCTAGATTTTCGTTTTCATGGTCCGTTTTTATAGATATTGCAGTCTCAAGGTGAATAACTTTATTTTCTTGATTAAGCATATCGCAAACATCTTGTAAGTCAGCCTTCATAAAGCCAGATTCATCAATGGAGTCTATAAGAATCATCGCAATGGCTCTATCTAACTCAGTCATTGAGGTCATATTGATCTGCCAAAGTAGCTGATCTCTTAAGCTCTCAGAAGTCTCTCCTTGGTATTCAGTTTGATTACCATCATCCATTCTTTGCGAGCTAGTTTGACTTGAGCTAGTTTGATGGGAGCTTGTTTGATTAGTATAACCCCAGTCTTCCCACTCTGTATCACCGATCATTTCATCATCAAGCGTTTCACTTTTAATGGCATCGCTTGAGTCTTTTTCGGTAATTTCTTGGCTTGGGCTTGTATCTGTGTCTGTTTGAACCGACTCTTTGTCTGAATGTGAATTGCTTTCGTCTTTGGAGTTAGTAGAATCGTTATTTTCCAGCATCTCTAATAAGGGATTTGATTCAATTACATCAAGAATTTCAGCTTCTAGGTCTAACGAAGATAATTGCAACAGTTTGATTGCTTGTTGCAATTGAGGTGTCATGGTTAATGACTGCCCCATTCTTATTTGTAAAGATTGTTTCAAGTGATCTATAAGTCCATTAATCAGTCAATCGAGGGTTATTTAGTTGGGATATTAATTAGTAGTTTCCTTAGTGATTAGTATGGTCACAAAAGGCAGATTATTCAAGTTTAATCAGAGTATTTTGTCAAAATAAACATCAGTTTTTAAGAATTTTTATATTAAAATCAGTTAGATAAGTTAGATTTTTAGTTATTGAACAATTTGAATTTAACTTAAAAATATTTTGCATTGACATGTGACAAGTTGAGGCGCAATATTGAACGGATAGGCTGTGACATATAGTAATAATCTGTTTTAGTATTTATGTTAATGTTTACAATTGTGACCTCTTGTTTTACCACTCTATATTTTGAAGTTTTCGCCCAGATAGACCTTTTTCACTTGTTCATTATTGAGCACTTCAGCAGGTGTGCCTTGAGCAAGAATATTGCCTGACTCAACGATATAAGCTCGTTCACACACATCCAAAGTTTCTCTAACGTTATGATCGGTAATGAGAACACCTAATCCTCGTTTTTTTAAGTGGCGTATAACTTCTTTTATTTCACCAACTGATATTGGATCGACTCCTGCGAAGGGTTCATCTAATAGAATAAATTTAGGCTCATTGGCTAAAGCTCTAGCTATTTCAACTCGTCTCCTTTCTCCGCCACTGAGACTCATACCTAAATTGCTTTGGATATGAGTGATTTGAAACTCTTCGAGTAACTTTTGCATTTTTTCGATTCTTTGCTGTTTGCTGAGTGTTTTATTTAGCTCTAAAATAGCCAATAAATTATCTTCAACCGTCATTTTTCTAAATATGGATGCTTCCTGCGGTAGATAGCCCAAACCTAATTTAGCGCGTTCATGCATTGGGTAATGAGTGATATCCAAATCATCAATCTTTACGCTTCCAGAGTTTGCCTTTACTAAACCAACTAACATATAAAATGAAGTCGTTTTACCCGCGCCGTTAGGACCTAGCAACCCGACTATTTCACCCGTACCGACACTAAAAGAAACATCGTGAACAACGGTTTTTCCCGAGTAAATTTTAGCGAGATGTTCAGCTTTTAAAACTTGCATATTAAAATCTTTCTTGTAGGTGAATTATTAATTTTCTTCAGATTTCAATTCTGAATCGGTATCAAAATCTAACTTTTGATTTTGAACAATTTCGATTTGTTGACCTTTTGCTTTTTTGAAGCTAGATTGTTTGGTTCTATGATTGTATCTAAATTCGCCAGCGGTTATTTTTCCTAGCGCTAGTTCAGCTTCGACCTTCTCTAGTAAATTCAATTCATTGGTTACGGTGGAATAACTGAGGTAAAGCGACTTTGCATTGAGTTCGATATTTCCCTCACTTCGGATCGCTAAATTAACTGGAACACCTTTAGCTTCGATCATTCGTTGTTTTTCAGATTCATTTTTAATAGTAATTTCGTTAGATTTTATGTTTAGCCTATCAGGCGAAGTTTTACTATTTTTGCCACTCGATAAAACTAAATTGGCTGAACCTGTTGCGACAAAGTTTTGGTTTCTTACATCGTAAAAAATTCTGTTAGCACTCAAAAAAAGATATTCTTTTTTTACCCGGTCAAATATTTCTAAGCTGGCTGGTGTGCCCGTTGCTTCAAAGTATTCGTATTCATTTTTGGTGCCTTTTTTTGCAACAATGCAATCCGCTAATAAATTGATATCGCCTTGGCTGATTCGTGCATTACCACAGTTCGTAATTTCTCTAGTGATACCATCCATGGTTGTGGTATCTGAGTTTAAATTGATTGGAAAAGTCGATTGAACTTCTAACTTGGGTTCTTCTTGGGTAGATTCTATTGATGAACCTTGATTTTCTGATACAGGATTTAATTCTTCACTAATTGAAAATCTACTAATGGTAATTAAAATAACTGAGCAGAGTAGAATAATGATTGCACCAGTGTTAAATAAGGAAGGCGTCAAATTTGTTGAATTATTATTCATTTTTTTATTTTTCGCTATTTCAAGTGCGTTAATTGAGTACGGACATTAGAAAGCAAGTGTATTTTTGAATTTGCCATATCAATTTTCATTCCGTGGCTCGACGCGGTTATATTTTGAGCTTGTAATATAACGTCTTGGTCGGTGTGCGCAATTTTTGTTATTAGGTCGATTTCTAAATCAACGGTAGTGACTTTTGTGCTATCAACTCTACTTTTAACATTATTAATTAACGATCCAGTTTCTGATTGTTTAGTCTCTAACTGCTCAACTAATTTAACTTGTTCAACTAAAAACAATTTTGTTTGTTGGTTAGTCATACGACCTTGTTTGGCAGACAAGGTCCAAAAACTTTGTTGATTTTTATAATTAATAGTCGGTTCAACTAAAATAGATACTTCAGAATCTAATCGAGTCTTTTCACCGTCAAGCAGAATGTTTTCGGACGAGCTATCAGACAAGCTTTCTTCAGATTTTTTGTCGTTATTTTGTTGATTATAGTGAATCATCTTTTTTGCGGTTAGTTGATAATTTTGTGCACCGTTGCTAGCATATTGGGTAATAATAATGTTTTCCATTGTGTAGTCTGCTCCAGGATGCTCACTATCAATTTCAATATGCACTTTTTTTTCTTCTGCATCAAAGACTAGAAATAACATTGCAATCGCTACAAAGGCAATTAACCATCTGTTTAATTTAACTCTATCCACAAGCGTAAATATCCATTAAAGTTAGATTAACCATTAACAAAGATAATTCTTGAGAATGTTTTGAAGCTTACCTTGAGAGTATAAAAGTAAATCGCTTATCTCTCTTACTGCTCCGTCGCCACCGATTGAAGATGTAGACCAATCAGCATTTTGTTTGACGAAAAAATGTGCATCGGATACACAAATACCCAAACCAGAGCGATTCATTAACGGAATGTCAGGTAAATCATCTCCTACGTGAGCCACTTGTTCAGGTATTAAGTTTAAATTCTCTAAAATTTCATCATAACTAGCAATTTTGTCTTTCTTGCCTTGGTAAACATGAACGATCCCTAACTCTTTTGATCGCCTTGATACAATATTAGATTCTCTTCCGGTAATAATAGCGACTTGGATACCATTATTTAATAATTGTTTAATACCTAAGCCATCTTTTATATTGAAAGACTTTAGTTCTTCATTTTCATTTCCAAAGTAGACTTTTCCATTACTCAGTACACCATCCACATCACAAATAACAAGTTTGATCGCTTTAGCTTTTTCGAGTAAATCCTGATTGTATTTTTGTGCTAAGTTAGCCAAAGATTTTTCAATTAAGTCAGTCATTATGTTTTATTTAAACCGCTTTTATTTAAACTACATTTATTGATACTACTTTTAGTCATACGACACCGGCTTTTAATAAATCATACATATTAAGAGCGCCAACTGGCGAGTCATTTTCATCTACCACGACTAGCGCGTTGATGGCATTATTTTCCATTAATTGTAGTGCTTCAGCCGCTAACTGGTGYGCRCSAATGGTTTTTCCRCCTYGGGTCATTACTTGGGCWATTGAAGTTTGGTTTAAGTTCAAATYATTTGCAAGTGTTCTACGTAAATCGCCATCCGTATAAATACCGATGAGTTTTCCTTGCTCGTTAGTAACGCAAGTCATACCGAGTCTTTTATTAGTCATCTCTAACAAGGTGTCACTGACGGTTGTGGATTCTTTGACCAAAGGAATGTCATTACCTTTGTGCATGACATCCTCTACTTTCAAAAGAAGTTTTCGTCCAAGACTGCCACCCGGATGAGATAAAGCAAAATCATTTTCCGTGAAGCCTCTCGCATCAAGAAGAGAAACGGCTAGTGCATCCCCCATCACTAAAGTAACAGTGGTTGAGGCCGTCGGCGCTAAATTCATTGGGCAAGCTTCTTTTTCGACACTAGCATCTAAGTTAACATCTGCAAAGTCGGCTAAAGCAGAATCCGCTTTTCCGGTAATACTGATCAACGGAACATTCAATCTCTTAATAACCGGCAATAGGCTAATAATTTCGTTGGTTTCACCGGAGTTCGAGATCGCTATGACGACGTCTTTATTGGTGATCATACCCAAATCACCATGACTCGCTTCGCCGGGATGGACAAAAAATGCGGGGCTACCTGTGCTAGCTAACGTCGCAGCGATTTTTTTGCCAATATGTCCAGACTTGCCCATTCCTATGACCACAATTCTACCTTCACACGAGAGTAGTATTTCACATGCTTTAGCAAAATCATCGTTTATTTTTGAGGATAGTACCTCAATCGCTTGTTTCTCAATTTCAACAACCGCTTTTCCAAGCTTGATATAATTATTGCTCATAGGTGATCTTGATTTTGATTAATCGAATGATTGAACTAGTTAGGATAAGTGAATTATAAGTGATTTATTGCAGTAAGCATACTGATTATCACTTGGTTTATGTGGCGTATGACTTAGCTATAAATACGGTCAAACTGGTACAAATTGAAGGATTAACTATTAAAAAATAGCTGATAAGCTTGATAACCGATAAAACAACTCAATAAAATTGCGCCTTCTAATCGAGTGATTTCTCCGGGTTTTCCTTTGCTTCCCCACGCCATGATTGACATAGCGACGGTTAAACCAAACATTAGCGCATAATCAAATTCTAATATACTCGGATCGATGGGGACGTAAGTAATCATTCCTGGAATTCCGATGACAATCAATAAGTTGAAAATATTAGAGCCAATAACATTACCGATAGCTAACTCGTGTTCGCCTTTTAAAACGCCCGAAACTGAAGCGGCAAGCTCTGGTAAACTGGTACCTACAGCAACGATTGTAATACCAATGATAAAGTCACTCACATCGTACATATAAGCAATATTTGTAGCGCCAAAAACAAGCATTCTCGAACTTATCTGTAATATGATTAATCCTATAATCACCCACATAATGGCTTTAACATTAGGCATTTGATCGGGCAATTCATCGATTATTTCGCTTAACATTAAATCGCATTCTTCATCAGCATTAATGCTTTTTATTCGAGATTTTGTAGCGATGTAAATTAACCAGCTCAAATARATAACTAAGCTAACRAYTAAAAYGACGCCATCTGWAAAAGACAAAATCAAATCAGACATCAGRTAAAAAACTAATAACATAAAGAAAAAGAGTATAGGGATCTCTCTTTTTAAAGTGGCGGATTGGATTTTAAGGGGAACAACTAAAGCCGTAATACCAAGAACCATAGCAATATTAGCGATATTAGATCCGATACCATTGCCTAGCGCTAGTCCTGGGGTATCATTTAACGCGGCATTGACTGATACAACCACTTCAGGAGCAGATGAGCCCATTGCAACAATAGTGAGCCCGACAACTAAGGGAGAGATACCAAAATTTCTAGCAATTGCTGCTGCGCCGTCGGTAAAGCGATCTGCACTCCAAACAAGTAGAGAGATTCCGCATATAACCATGGCAAAATAAAGCAGCATCTAAAATAAAAACTCCAAGTGATCAATCGATTATTTAAGCATTGAATGACGTTTAGCTATATAACGAGTTACTAATATAGTGGACGTGAAATGCTAACTAATCAAGGTTGTAAATGTTTCAAGTAATGAATGAAGTCCAATATAATACTAAAACTCACTATTTAAAAAATATTTAGTATTTTTAAGCACCAAAAAGCAGGCGATTATACAGTATTGTTTGAAAATTGCATGTGCGAATTTCCGCGGCTAATCATTTCAGGTGCGAATTATTTCATGTACAATACGGGACTTTTACACTTTTGTGTTAACTCGCAAGCTAACGAGCCATATAAATGATCGAATCTGAAATAAAAGCCAAAATTGAAGCGCATATTAACTGTGAATCAGTTGATGTAGCGGGTGATGGCAATCACTTTGAAACTTATGTAGTTTCTAATGATTTTGACGGTAAAAGAGCCGTTGCAAGACAGCAAATGGTTTATGCAGCAGTTCAAGCGGAAATCGCGAGTGGTGAATTGCATGCTTTGTCAATAAAAACAAAAACACCATCTGAACACTCTCAAGACAATTGAGAAAAATATCTTAAATTACCCACTTTTAGCCCTAATTTAGACAGATTTAAGATTTATAGTTAATTAATGAGTTAATTAAAGAAGTCATTAACTGATTAATAAACCGTAACTGAATCGTAAACAAGTGCTAGAGAGTGATAAAATGAAAAAAACTGAATTCCGCAAATACGTACATATCGAAAAGAAAGAGAATGAGATGGATAAATTACAAATAATTGGTGGTGCTCGTTTAGATGGTTGTATCAGAACCTCCGGCGCAAAAAATGCGGCTTTGCCTATTTTAATGGCGACATTATTAGCGGAAGGGCCTACAACGATTGGCAATGTACCGCATCTAAATGATGTTACTACCACTCTTGAACTTCTTGGCGTGATGGGCGTTTCGGTCATGTTAGGCGAAAATATGACGGTTCAAATTGATACTTCAACCATTAAAACCTATGAAGCACCGTATGATTTAGTCAAAACTATGCGTGCATCGATATTAGTCCTTGGGCCTTTATTGGCAAGATTTGGTGAAGCGGATGTTTCGCTTCCCGGCGGCTGTGCTATTGGTTCTCGTCCAGTTGATTTGCATATAAAAGGGATGGCAGCAATGGGTGCAGAAATTGATGTGATTGATGGTTATGTGAGAGCAAGAGCGCCTAACGGTTTAAAAGGTGCGCGGATATGTATGGATATTGTTAGTGTGGGTGCAACTGAAAATATTTTAATGGCGGCAACATTAGCAAAAGGCACAACGGTTATCGAAAATGCTGCGAGAGAACCCGAAGTGGTTGATGTGGCGAATTATCTAATCGCAATGGGGGCAAAAATTACCGGAGCCGGTACGGATATTATTACCATAGAAGGCGTTGAAAAGTTAATAGGCGCTCACCATGACGTTATGCCAGATAGAATAGAAACCGGAACTTATTTAATTGCGGCTGCGGTTACCGGCGGAAAAATTAGAATTCGAGATACCGATCCAACCCTATTAGACTCGGTTTTATTAAAACTTGAGGAATCCGGCGCTGAAATAAAGACAGGTGACGATTGGATAGAACTCGATATGCACGGCAAACGACCCAAAGCGGTTAATGTGAAAACAGCTCCTTATCCCGGATTTCCTACGGATATGCAAGCTCAGTTTACAGCGCTTAATATTGTTGCTGAAGGCACTGGAATTGTGACAGAAACAATATTTGAAAACCGTTTTATGCATGTTAGTGAATTGCAAAGAATGGGCGCAGATATTCAAATTGAAGGTAATAACGCGATATGTAAAGGTGTTAAACAACTTAAAAGTGCACAAGTGATGGCGACGGATTTACGTGCATCAGCTAGTTTAGTCATCGCCGCTTTAGTGGCTGATGGCGCCACCGTGGTTGATCGCATTTATCATATTGATAGAGGTTATGAGTGTATTGAAGAAAAACTACATATTCTTGGCGCGGATATAAAAAGAGTCTAATTTTATAGAGTACTTTGAGTTGTCGTTAAAGATATTGGTTTTGAAGGTGTTAGTTTTGCCACATTTTTATATGTGGCAAATCATCATCTAACCAATAGGCGTCCTCTTTGGTTATCACCATAATTTCTTCAAATTTCACACCAATTCCATTAACCGCAAAATGCGGTTCAACCGCCCATAAACCTTCAAAGGGTTTGTGAGCTGAGGTTTTTCTATGATTCCAATTAGGAGATTGATTCATCCAACCTTTTTTTGTGGCAATACTTTTCCAAAATAACCAAAACACATGCTTAAAACTTAGTTGCTTAATTTTAAATGGTTTCCATAGCGGGTTTCTTTCTCGAAAAATTCGGTGACCTAACACTTCACCTATATGCTTCCTGTGACAATTTTCGCCACCCAAGTCTTTAATCATTTGATCCATTTCTTTTTCGATATCTGAAAAGGTTTCGCGTTGTTTAACCATTTCCAAAACACGAATTCTAAATTTTTCAAGATGAGAGTGAAGCTGTTCTTGTTCCCTATTTTCGCCAAAATGCGTCGCCAGAGAAGTATCAACGATATATCCTTCATAAATAGGGGCAGCATCTAATATGATTGCCATTCCGTCTTCTAGTCTTTTATCGGTAGCTAAGGCTTCAAATTGACCGAAATCGCCTGGATATCCGGTACGCTCAGCAAATAAAACTACGGGAACATGAAAATAACTGTGTACACCTTGCTGGTGAAAGGACTTCCTGAGCATCCTCGCGACTTGAATTTCCGTCATTCCTACTTCAAGTTTTGACTTGATTTCTTCTAATGTCTTATAGGATTGTTGTTGAAATTGCTTAAATTTATCGAGCTCTTTAGCGGTGAATTTTTTGAATTTAACGCCCATATCAAGATTCGGCCTTTATTATTGTATTTTTTCGCTACGAGATGAGGGATATAATAGCAATAAATGACTAAATCGAAAAACTTAAATAAAGATCAAATTAAAGTCAAAAGAATAAAATGAAGTATAACGAGGATACTTAATTAAAACATCAAGTTATGCGTCTGATAGTTTTTCAAGCTAGTTATTTATGGTATTCTCCTAGATATTGTTTTGAGCCTCATTTCTTCTTGATTCACCCCCCAACAAAGAGTGATTAATACCGTTGTGAGCGACGACTACAGTTGTTTTGGAAAATTGGTGGTATTTGACTATCTTATCGGAAAAAGGAATTCAGATGTTTAGCAATAATAAAAACTCTTACATAGCTACTTTTTGTAGTTGTTTGATATTAAGCTTGCTCTTATCCTGCGGTGGCGGTGGCGGTGGCGGTCAACAACCAGAACTCGTTGAAGAATCTACTTCCTTCGAAATTGACTCTCTAAATTATGACCTTGTCGTTTCTTATGGGTATGCTGTGCCTGAATCAATGTTACAAATAGGGCACTTAGTTGAAAATAGCGTGTTCGAATTTAGCCAGCAGGCAGATAGTATTTTTACTATCCAATGTGATAACGGTGGGCAGCTTGAGATTAATCATGAAGACTTAGATTTGGACAGTACGTTATCTGCGTCGGACAATTTAACGCTTAATTTTGCCGATTGCTATAGTGAGATTATCACTGATAATGTAGAAGGTAGCATTACTCTAGTCATTAATAAATTAAGCGCTACGGAATCTCAATATACTGCTGAGATTGAAGTTGATATTTATGGCATGGAATCATCGATTAACCTAACTAGCCAAAATTTAAATATTGTATTTAAGACGTTATCAGACTCCGAAGTGTTACAAGTTAGCAATGACCGTAATGTGACCATATTGACTGCTGAAAATATATCTGAACAAATAGGTGTTTTTAGCGTCGTTAAAACGGTTTATCAAGAAACTAAACAATATAGTACTAATTTCAGTTTTTCGGTGGATTCTACGGTATTAGGCGGTGAGTTTACCTGCGATTCAAAACTGCCTTTTCACGGTTATATTTATTCATTACCATTGGATTACAGTTTTGAGTGCAGTGCTGAGAATAAAATAGCTATTTTTAATCAACCTGACGATACACCAGAGACTTATGATACCCAAGTTACGATTACTTTAGTTGGGGGTAGTAGCGAAACAATCTTTATTAACCACGATAATTATATTGAAGGTTCGCTATTAAGTCCGTTTAGTTCAGATTTAATTGATTATATTTCGGACGTCATCGAAACCGAACTTGACATGGGACACGTGTCTGCTATCAAAGTGGATAAACAAAACAACATCGCTTATCTAGCAGGAATGTTATTTAATGGAGAGAACCAAGGGAAAATATTTAAATTAGATTTAACTGATTTAAGTGTATTAGCCGAGATAGAGTTAAAAGAACGAGTCCATCGAATAAAATTGTCCAGTGATAATTCTAAACTTTTTGTTATCGAAGATTCGTCCGATCAACGAAAAATTGTGAATATTTATGATACGCAAAATCTTTCTAAAATTATTTCTATTGATCTTTCAGAATTAGGTGTAAGCCAAACGGTATCAAAAAATAAAGTTGACATTGTTTCATTAACAAGCAGTGAAGATAGGTGGATTTATTATTATTATAGTTTTCCAAATGCCTATGCATTATTGTTTGAAGGAACTATTTTATTGGATACGAGCATTATCGAAAACCTGAGTAATATCAATTTTGGCAGTGGATTTAGTAATCAAAGTGATAGTTTTATTACAATGGAGATTACCGGAAACCTAGAAAATGAAGCGATATTTACTGAATTTAGAATCAATGATAATAAAATTTCGATGTATCAACAGTCTAGTTTTATACACGCTAGTGATATTCAAGGGTTAAGTGACTCTCAGTATTATCAAATTCGTTTCGAATATGACGGTCATCTTTATACTGATGCGGGTTTTCTCGTTTCTATCGCTGAACTTACACTTAATAAAGATTCTGAAATTAATAAGCCAGCCTTAGGTATTGAGTTGGGACGGATATACGATCTCAATGCAGTACCTGAAATCAAGGCGTTTAGTTCAGATCAATTAAGCGAATTAAGCAGTTTGAATGGGTATGAAAAACCATGGAGTAGAAGAGGTTACGTCATAGAAGACGGCAATGCTGGTTTTATTATATTAGCCAGCGGTAACAAGGTCTATCGTGTTGGAAAATCGTTACTTCCATAAAAAACGACTTAGGCACTTATTAAAGTTGCAAGCTGTTTAATCCACCAATAAGCTGATGCAGTCGTTCGTTGTTTTCGTTTTTTATCTTGTTGATTGTGAGTTATCTCAATATTCTTAAGCATTTTTGCCAGTGTTGTCACATCATGTGTTTTTACTACTGTTCAAAATATTACCATGGAATAACATGTAATATTATAGTAACGAACCGCTTGGATCTGGTTGAAGAAGTAAGTACGAAAAAAAACATTTTAATATGCTTCCAGCTTGTGACAATATATTCTCATTATATCAATCAACAACTTGAACTTTATTTTTACACGGTTGGATGATTTTGTTAGCTACTATATATTTATATATCAAGTCTTTAAGTCGTTTTCAATTTTTGACTATTTAAGCTGGAAATAGAGTGATGTCGTTATAAAAATTTGGAAGAGCAATAAAAAGTTTGAAAACTCTTTACATTAAGGGCAAAGGAATAAAATGAAATATAAAGATGAAACACTTTTGAGTAGAAGTCAAGATTCAAAACATCCAGTTAAGCGTTTGTTAGTTTTCCAAGTGAAATTGGCTGTTGATGCTCTAAGAGACATTATTTTGAGTCCGGTTTCACTAATTTGTACTTTATTAGATTATTTCCAGAAAAAGAGTGGTAAAAATAGTTATTTTGAAAAACTGATGGTGTTTGGGCGTCAGACAGAGAAGCGAATTAATCTCTTTGAACAACATCAAATCGAAACATCCTTTAATAAAAATGCGTCTATTGATACCGTTTTGAATCGTGTGGAAAGTGTCATTTTAAGAGAATATAAAGAAAAGCATATTTCTAAAAAGACGCTATCGGCTATTGAGACTGCATTAAAGAATGATAAAAAATAATTTTTTGCTTAAAAAACACTTACCACTTAAATGTTCTTGTAATGATTTATTACTATTGACCTCTCAGTAGATTAAATTAGGCGTGTTATTATAAAAACCGCTATTTAGTATCAATATAAGTTTTTGTAAGGAACTCCAGTTGACCAAACAAGCCATTCATAAATCCAATTTAAAAACTAATAGCGATGGTTGGATGGTACGTGCACCAGGTGAATTTGAAAGGTTAGAAGCCTTTTTTAATGGTGCGGCTTATGCCTCTCATCGTCATGATAGCTACGCTATAGGACTTACGCTTGAAGGCAAACAAGGATTCAATTACCGAGGTTCATTAAGATATAACGAAGCAGGGCGCTGTTTAATCATTCACCCTGATGAACTGCATGACGGTCAA
>NVTT01000100.1 GCA_002401655.1 Gammaproteobacteria bacterium
CAAGTTTAACTTTTAATTTAATGCTGATTTAGCGCTAAACAATGCAGTTAATTTTTCTATCCTATGGATGAAGGTGGAGGGGACATGGAATCCATTGGTCGATCAAGGTCAACGGCCGGTTGTTTTGGCGTTATACCAGGTCTTCCTTCTCCAGCTTCAGCGATGGCGCCGGAGACTTTAATCTCCTCTTCCATACTGCTGTTCACCCGATCTCTTAATTCTTTGCCCGGTTTAAAATGAGGAACATACTTTCCTTCTAATTCGACCGATTGTCCAGTCTTAGGATTACGACCGACTCTTGGTTCTCGGTAGTGTAAAGAAAAACTACCAAAACCGCGTATTTCAATTCGTTTACCTTGCGCCAAAGATTGAGCCATATGCTCTAAAAGGCTTTTAACAACAAGTTCGACATCTTTTAGAGATAATTGGCTTTGCCTTTCAGCCAGCCTTTCTATCAATTCTGATTTTGTCATTTCTACTGCCTCTGCTTTTTATTGCGTTACTGTTCATAACAACATAGCGCGACCCAATTCGATAGTTAACACAATAGACAATTTAAACTCAAAAAGCAAAAAAAAATGCCCAAAATCAATAGATTATGAGCATTTTGTCAAATTTGAGAAGCGATTTCTTTAACCTTTAATCAGTAGCACAATCCCAAATCAATCTCTTTTAGCTTCGGTTCTGGCTTTTTCTTAAAAAGATCGATATCTGAAACTAATTTGGAAGATGATGAGTAAGAAAAAAGCTTCATCATTAAAAATAAGAATAAGCAACGAAGACGGTTATTAATGGGTCATGTTTACGCTATAACAGTTATGTGCCAACCTATTAATTTGTACTCCGCCACACGATCTTGAATTTTAATCCCAATCCATGGATGAGTTTGGTAAAGCTAGTAACATAAAAATAGCCTGTCTAATTAGAATTCGGCGATCACATCGTGTATTTTATGGAGTCTTGCTTTAGCGAAATCAATCCAATTGACGATCACCAAGCAATCCCAAATTTTTTCAATATATTATCAACTGGTGTGACTCTTCCCGCCCTACTATCCGCCATCCCCTGCTCTATTTCTTTTCTGACGGTCATTTCATCCCATGTGGCAGCATGGCTTAATTTATCTGCTAATTCGTGGACGGCTTCTTTAATATTCGCTGTCTGCATAATCTTTATCTCTTTAAAATAAATTTCTTCTAAAACTATATCATAGAATATTAGCTAGATTTATACTATCGCGGGATACAACTATTTTTTTATACGTCTTTCTAATTGAATCCCCGCCACCTTAATGTGGATTTGAGTGATACATTCTGAATTTGGGGGAAGCCTCACTTTAGACTAGTTAATGTGGGAATAGTAATATATTCAGCCCCTCTAAATTCTAAAATATGACAGATTTCAATATATGACTGTCCTATTTTCACTGGTCACACTAAGAGCAGTTGACTTTTAATCAATTGCTCTTAGTGTCGGCTCTTGATTGTTTTAAATTTTGGAAGTCAAGAAGGTATCTTGTATTATTAATAAGTTTAAAATATCAAACCGCTGTGGAATGCTGTTCAGCAGTTTCGATCTTGAGTTTTAACCCCAATCCATGGATGAGTTTGGTAAAGCTAGAGAGCTTAGGATTGCCTTTCTCTGAGAGCATTTTATACATGCTTTCTCTTCCTAATTCAGAACGCGCTGCTAAACCGGCAATACCATCTTCTTGAGCTTCAGCTATATTACGAAGAGCCATTAATATCACTGCAGCATCGCCATCCTCAAAGGCTTCACTTAAATATTCTGCAGCGACTTCAGAGTCTCGCAGATGCTTGTTATGAGTGGCTCTTACGTGTCGTGTCATTTTAATTTCTCCGCTTGTATTCTTGCCAGTTAAGCTTAGCTTGCTTGATATCTTTCTTCTGGCTAGATTTGTCTCCGCCGCATAAAAGCAAATAGATCTGCTCGCCGTCTTTACCGTAATACACTCGATACCCGGGACCATAGTGTATTTTTAGTTCACTCAGACCATCACCAATCGGCATAGTGTCACCGAACAATCCTAGCTCCATGCGATCAACTTGGATCATGATTTTTGCCTTGGCTCTGGCGTCTCTTAGTTCTGCTAACCAATCAGCATAAGGGCTCTCGCCTTTTTCATCCATGTATTCATTTACTATGTTGGTCATGTTAACTTCTCTTACTTTTGTATCTTTAAGGATACGCTCTTTTCCGTAAATGTGGAATCTTTTTTCATTTTTATTAGATGTTGTTTTTTTCCTTCTAGATTACTAACGCTATAAATATTCACTGGCTAACGCTTCAACTGGATACATTATTGGTTACCCCCAACCTTAAAATGCATTTCATCATTAACGCACTAAATGACTGTCCAATTCAATTCTATCCAATTCAATTCTAGGTAGTTAAGGGTCATTTCGCGAATTCATATTCAACATATCACTGTCAAATCATGTCTTTCTAATTTGGCCAACCATCGATACAATTAAGAGGTTCTCCATATTCATCAATCTCGTTAATCAAATCTATAACTAAATTCGCTTTTTTAACTTTCACTTTATCTAACCATACATACATATTTTTAAAATCCTTTTTACAAGCAAAATAATTTCCTAACCAAAGCTGAGCATCATTACTATTTAATTTCCCAGCTGTTAAATAGTTTTCAAATGATGACTTCTTACTTATATTTTCGAGAGCTTTTGCCAAAGAATAATAAGACATTGGTGACTTCAATTTGTTTTTTATGTGTCTATATAAATGTATTGATTGATTTACTTTTATAGATACCTTCAAAAAATATCCTAAAGAGTATTTATATAACCCCGTTTCGAGAGCACTAGCTAGTGATTTTATTTCAACAATTGGTATTTGTTTCAAACTATTAATTTTTTGGTGAAATATTTTTCTAACATCTGTTTCGATTCTTGTTACAGCTGGCAATGAAAAAATCGTGTTCATTTTTGAAAATGAAATTAATACATTACCCGCTGTCTGTAGAAAATAATCTGTCAACAATTTTAGTCTAATATCACTGCATTTATTATTTCTTGTCTGTATTTCACTATAAATCCCTTCTATCAATTTTTTCGTACTCATTCTATTTCCGTATACTTCTATAAACTCAAGTAAGGAATACCCAGTTTTTCTACGCAAGACAAAATCCACTTCATTTAATTTCAATAACAGTTCGTTACTTGATGTTTTTTTACATCGCTTCATCGAACTATTATACATTGAATAAGCAAAATCTACTTCAGCAACCTGTTCAACATATTTTATAATTAACTTATCGCCCAAACATCTTGGAATAAAGAAAATTAGAAGTGTAATGAATATTATTTTAAATTTCATAAACTGAAGTTCTAGAAAGCCCAAAATTAGAAAGATGTCAAAAAAAGGAAAGTTAGAGGCCATGTATGTTTTACAATATAATATTTATTTCCTACCCTTTCTAATTCTTTACACGTCGGCTATTTGCTTTTTAATGCTGAGAACGCGAGACTGAAATTAGCTTACCTCAATTCAATATCATCTTACCAGTTCTTTACAAAATTTATGCTTTCGTATTCTGTTAAATGAAATGGCATAGCTTTTAGACTACTAAAAAAACAAAAAAAATGCCCAAAATCAATAGATTATGGGCATTTTAGTTAATATTGAATGGCTAATTCTATGACAATAATGTCATCAATTAACCTTTAATACTAATTTCTAGTTTTGATCCATTTTTTCCTTCAATAAATCACCTAGAGTWGCTGGAGCGTTTGACTCGCCATCTTTACTAAAYTCAGCAACCGCATCTGCTTCTTCTTGCTTGTATTTAGCTTTGATAGAAAGGCTAATGCCTCTGTTCTTCTTGTCAACTGCTGTAAATTTAGCTTCTACAGTATCGCCAACTTTAAAGTGCTTGCTTGCATCTTCTACACGCTCTTCACTGATTTCAGACACTCGTARGTATCCGTCAACATTTTCAGCTAAAGAAATTTTMACRCCTTTAGCRTCAACRTCAGTYACWGTACCRGTTACDATWGAACCTTTAGCRTKATCAGCAATAAATTGACCAAAWGGRTCMGARTCWACTTGYTTRATTCCTAAAGAWATTCTTTCTCTTTCWGAATCWACAGAMARTACAACYGCTTCWACTTCGTCGCCTTTGTTGAAWSWCTTAACTGCTTCTTCGCCAGTYAAWGACCAAGAGATRTCAGAYARRTGAACTAGTCCRTCWATTCCRCCGTCTAAGCCRATGAATATACCAAARTCAGTAATTGACTTGATGTTACCCATRACTTTATCRTTYTTGTTGAATTTGCTWGCRAARTCATTCCAAGGATTAGCRATACATTGCTTAAGACCAAGAGAAATACGACGACGTTCTTCRTCAATATCAAGAACCATTACTTCAACTTCGTCACCTAARTCAACWACTTTGCTTGGGTGGATGTTTTTGTTAGTCCAATCCATTTCAGAAACATGAACAAGACCTTCAACACCTTCTTCAATTTCTACGAAACAACCGTAATCAGTTAAATTAGTTACACGACCGAATAAACGAGCGCCTTCTGGGTAACGACGRTTTAGGTCAGCCCATGGATCTGCGCCTAATTGCTTAATGCCTAATGATACACGTGACTTTTCTTTGTCAAACTTAAGAATTTTAACATCTATTTCATCGCCAACCTGTACAACTTCTGAAGGATGCTTAACACGCTTCCAAGCCATATCAGTGATGTGTAATAGACCGTCTACACCGCCTAAATCAACAAATGCACCGTAGTCAGTTAAGTTTTTAACAATACCCTTAACAGTTGCGCCTTCTTCTAACTTCTCTAGCAATTCATCTCTGTCTGCAGAGTGTTCTGCTTCGATCACGCTACGACGTGAAACAACCACATTGTTACGTTTTTGATCTAATTTGATAACCTTAAATTCTAGTTCTTTACCTTCAAGATGAGTGGTATCTCTTACTGGACGAACATCAACCAATGAACCTGGTAGGAATGCACGAACATCTTTAATTTCAACTGTGAATCCACCTTTAACCTTACCAGTAATTATACCGATAACTGTTTCACTAGCTTCACATGCTTTCTCAAGCTCAATCCAAGTTGCAAAACGCTTAGCTTTTTCACGTGATAATTGAGTTGTTCCGTAACCGTCTTCAATTGCTTCTAGCGAAACATCAACTACGTCACCAATTACAACTTCAACTTCACCTTTTTCATTTAGAAACTGATTAAGTGGAATAACACCTTCAGATTTCAAACCAGCGTTGACTGTTACAGTCTCGCTGTCAATCGCTACGACGGTACCAGAAACAATTGCGCCTGTGCGCATTTCTGTTTTCTTAATACTCTCTTCAAATAAATCTGCGAAACTCTCGCTCATCTTAAATACCTAGTTTGTAAAAAGCCTCAAAATAATGCTAATTACAGGGTTATCAATTGCAAATTAACATCCAATTAATTTGAAATTTTTAGTTAAAATGTCGTTAAATCCGTTCAACAACAAAAAAAGTTTAATAATAGTGAACAAAGTCGCTCTACTATTTAAATAAAATTAGTTACGTTTGAGAGGTTTTAGTCGGTCGCCATCAACTAAAAAATAGCGATAACTAGACAGCTTAAGCAAACCAATCAGGTTTCTTTTTAGTAGCATAATCAATCACTTGAGTGAAAACCTCATTAATTGTTAAAAGCGAACTATCAACAACTAAAGAATCAACCGCAGGCACTAAAGGCGCCACACTTCGATTTTGGTCTCTTTCATCACGATCTTGGATGCTCTTCAAAAGCGCGCGCATATTAGCACCAACGCCTTTATTTATCAACTGCTTATAGCGTCTTTCAGCCCGACATTCTGCGCTTGCCGTAAGGAAGATTTTAACCGGCGCATGAGTGAAAACGATGGTTCCCATATCACGCCCATCGGCGACTAAACCGGGCATTTTCGCAAAGTCTTTTTGGCATTCTAATAACGCATCTCGAGCGCTTGAAATAACCGCTACTTTCGATGCCGATTGACCGGCATGATCGGTTCTGATTTGTTTAGATAAACTTTTGCCTTCAATAAAAGGCTCAATTTCTTCAGTCTCAGGGTTAAACTTAAATTGCACAACTAAATCCCGGGCAAGTTGAGTGACCTTATTACGTAACACCTCGGAATGATTAAGCTCATCTAAATCAATACCAGAAGCCTCAGAGACGACTCCTAATATTCTGTAAAGCGCACCGCTATCAAGAATGTGCCAACCTAACTTACTTGCTACAAGATGAGTTATAGCGCCTTTACCCGCACCAGAAGGGCCATCGATGGTAATGATAGGGATGTCAATTTTATCTGTCATTTCGCCATTCCTTCAACAGTCAGACTTTCAACACCCGTATTTTTTATCGCTAAACCTTGTAAACGCAAGTCTTCTACTTGAAGCCTCTGAGTTGGGTAAGCCATCTCAGCACCGTTAGACTCAATAATGCCGGCAATTTGCAAAAGAATATCCTGTTTAATGGCATGGAACTTTATCCAATCAGTCGTTTTAGTAAATGTATAAACAAAAAAGTCGACGGACGATTCTGCAAAGGCATTCAAATTTACAATCATAGTTTGTCGAGTATCAATTTCATCATGATTATTTAACATTTCTTTTACTTGAGCGACAATTTGATTCACTTGATTCAAATCATCATATCGAATACCAAAGGTTTCGTAGATACGACGATTATTCATTCGCGAAGGGTTTTCTACCGTAATACTATTGAATATAGCGTTAGGGACATACAAAGGTCTTTTATCAAAGGTTCTTATTCGAGTTTGACGCCAACCGATGTATTCAACCGTTCCCTCAATATCCCGGTCATTCGATCGTATCCAGTCGCCTACCGAAAAAGGACGATCAAGATAAATCATCAAGCCACCAAAAAAATTGGCCAATAAATCTTTTGCTGCAAAGCCAATCGCAATACCGCCAATGCCTCCAAAAGCTAACACCGCGCTAATACTGACGCCTAAGTTTTGTAAAACCAATAAAATGGTTGTAATACCAACCGATACGCGCATTAATTTGCTGATCGCTTCTATAGTTGACTGATCGATTTTGTCATCATAGCTCCGACTTTTATTGGAGTTTTGAATATTAACTTCAGCTTTTCTTATAAATCGTAGTAATCCCCACGAAACCAGAATAACTATGTAAACATCTCTAAATGAGTCATCCAAATTAAATTCAAGATAAAACTTGATAATAATCCAAGCACCAACGCCCCAAATTAAATAGCTAATAGGTTTGGATACCGCTGCACCTAAGGCATCATCCCAATCGTTTTTAGTTTTTTTCAACTGTATTTCTAGGTGCGCGTAGACTCGACGCCAAATAAAATTGGCTATCATCGTCACAAATACAATCAGAAAAACTTTTAATATAATCGTATTATCACCTAACTCAGAGGTGAACCATTTTTCTATTATTTCCATTAAATTTACTCGTTCTATAAACTATCTTTATTTTGTTAAATTTTACGTCATTAAAGCCACGCACTTTCAGCGCAAGGCTTTAGCATTATTTTTTGTAGGGTGTGCACGTTTCTTTGTGCCCACCATTGGTGTTTGTTGTCCAGAATCTGTGGGCAGAAAAAATTGCCCACCCTTGTATCTCTCCAGATAGAGTAATAAGCTATTATTCTATCACAGGAATTGAGTGAGTTTGGGCCCACCCTAAGAG
>NVTT01000101.1 GCA_002401655.1 Gammaproteobacteria bacterium
ACAATTACTTAGACTACATGAGCAGAGTCTTCGGTTCTTAAGGCCATAGCCTCGAACCTGCTCCACGTCCTCAGGACGTGGTTTTAATGTTTAATAAATCGACTAAATTCCATTCTCCCAACCAATCACCATAGGATGAATCAGCACCACTGATAGCAATCAACTTTCTTCCTGGCGGTATACTCAAATTGACTTTAGTCGTCGTAAAATTAACATCCCAACCCGACGCATGATGCATTTTATTTGATGCAACCTCACCAGCCGCAAACACATCAATATTAGATGTACGCACTTCAACACCCGTCACTTGCTCACCTTGATGATTGTTTGAATAAGTGATCAGTCTTTCCTTATTATGGTTTTTTAATTGAGTTAGTTTGTAATCAGGTAATGTGTTTAAACGCCAATCTTTTGATTTACTCCCTTTGATGGTATCGAAAAAATAGTAGGTTTGGTTATCGAAACTTAACCACATTTGTCTTTGTAAACTTAATCGATCCGATGAATGAGAGATCCCTCTATGGCCTTCTTTTATCGTCAAAGTCTCTTGATGGTTAACAACATAATGGGGAAGCGCGCTCCATTGATTAACAAACCCTTGCTCAGAATCAATCGCCGATGCATTGATTACTTGTGTAGAGCGAAGTCTGTCATTATTTTGGTAAACCCATATTTCTTGTTTCGGCCAGTATTTTCCTTTTTCCTCAAAGGTAAATTCATTCGAAAATTCATGTATTTTAAATTCTAATCTTACCTCATAGCTACCGGGTTTTAGCTGAACTTTAAGATTTCCTTGACTGTCTATTTGAGTATTTAGTTCTGACGTAATGGATGTTAACTGGTATTTATTAAGATTTAACTGCGTTAAAACTTCCTCTCTCGCAGAACCACCAATATCAAGATCCAATACCATCGTCATCATCATTGGATGACCATCTTTTATTAAACGATTAACCCACAGCTTAATAAAATTCGCCTTAGGCTTTTCCACTTGCTTTACGTTACCTAGCCAAATCAGGTTATTTTGACGTTTTACAAATTCAATATTTTTATTGTTAATTTTTAAACTCACTAACGCCACTTGATCGGGGATTTCAATGCTTTCTGGCTGTTTAGTCCAAGGTATCATGCCAGTGATCGAATAATTTCCCTTTTCGAGTTGAATAAAAGGTTTGTTTCTAATTTTCAAAACAATCGCTTTGTTATTATTAACTTTAACCTCTTGAGGCCATTGGTTAATATTTCCAGGTAGTGGGATTTTTCCTTTATCTTGTAAAGACCACTTTTGAGAAAAAACCATTTTATTTTTCACAATATCCATTTGCAACTTTGAAGGCCACGCACATAGATGACTGGATTTTTTATTATAATCCTGACCGGATAAGTGCGGGCAAGAATAAAACTCTTGTTTATAGCTAACCCAATCTTTCCATTCCGAAAGTTCACTGGGTAAATTATTTGAATCAGCACTCAAAGAAAGAAAGATGAGCGACAATGAAAATAGTGTGATTTTGAATAAGGATGACATAGCGAGTTCCTTTGATTAACTGTCATTGTTATAGAATACTGTATTACACTCTATCGAAGATAAATAGTCCTCTGTCATAAGTATCATTTATTTCTACGATTGGTATTGATACCAACGTTTAATTTTATCAAATAGGGTTACTAATAGCGGATATCACTTCGCTCAACCAGCTATCTGGTACTTCTAACATCGGAAAATGTCCAGCATCCTGCAACCAATACAATTTTGAGTTTTTGGTTTCTTTTTCGATAACTCGTGCCATTTCTGCAATCGCAATAGGATCGTTTTCTGGCCAGACTATTTTAATCGGTATTGGAGTTTGTTTTAATGCGCCAATCCATCGATACCAAAGTGTATGCCTTTCAAAGGTGTAACGACTCACTCTAGCTAAGACCTCTTTACCATTATTATGGGTCATCATCGCCCATATCGTATCGATTTCATCTTGCGAAATTTTAGATTGATCAAAATAGATATTTCTCAGGTTTTTACCAAGAATACTTTTATTTGATATTTTGGCGACAAGTTTTCCAATAAACCGATTTCTTAACAATTTTTGCATGAATCGTAGCTTGGCAAGCTCAATATGAATTGAACCGTTACACAAAACCAGTTGCTGAATTTTTATCGGACACAAACCAACATTATCTCTAGCTAATAATTCAGTCGCTATGCTAGTCCCATAATCATGTGCAAGAATAATGGCTGACTCAATATTAAGTTGCTTCCATAAACATAACGCAATGTCAGTTTGGTCAATCAAGGAATAGGAGTAATCAATAGGTTTATCTGAAAAACCAAAGCCTAAATGATCGTGAATGATTACTCGAAATTGCTCAGATAATGCATCAATAACTTTCCAGTAATCGAATGAAGATGTCGGAAAACCGTGCAAGATGCATAAAACCGGCTTGTTTCCATCGCTTGAATGATTTCCATTACCTTTCTTACTATTATGAGCATTAGTATCAATTACGAATATTTGACGTCCACAAATATTATAGAAACTTCCTTTTGCTAGCCAGTTTCTATACGCTTTTGTTTTCATAACGGTGTTTTTCAAGATAATGTTCTCAAATTGTAAATTTTATTTTATTTTTATGCCTTATATCCTATACTCTTTAGCCTAATAATAAAAACCATCAATCTAATAATGAAACAAAGCTCTATGATCAAGCCTTTATTAAACCTCATTCTTGCCCTATTTGTACTAATTTCAACGTCTGTATTTTGTGTAGAAAAAACTAAAACAGAAAATATTGGAAATGATATTCAACATATTATTTTAGCCGCAGGTCTTGGAGCTTCAATATTTTACGAAGAGGGAAATGAGGGTACTTACCAATTTTTGACGGCCGTCGTTGTTTCTCAAATTTTCGTTCATGAGTTAAAAGATGCCACACAACAAACTAGACCAAACGGTAAATGCTGTCATTCATTTCCCTCCGGCCATGCTTCTGCATCATTTACTAGCGCTGCATTTATTCATGACCGATATGGTTGGGAATATGCAGTACCGGCCTACATTGCATCAACTTATGTTAGCTATTCAAGAGTTTATGCGGATAAACATTTTGAGAAAGATGTTGTTGCCGGTGCAATTGTTGGTCTGATCAGTGGGTTTTATTTTACCGACAAATATGAAGATATAAAAATATTACCGGTTGTTAACAATAAACAAGTTGGTATTTATGTTTCATATGATTTTTGATTAAATGGACAATATCTGACAAAACAAAGTGTCTTTTTCCCCTATTTATTGGCTAACGATCCCCTCATAATGTTCATTCGTAATCTGCGCTGATAATCTTGGCTCAAATTAAATATTAAACAAGAGAAGGGATACTCTTATGAAGAATAAAACATTTAGACTAAGTCAAAGCATTAGAATAGTCAGAAATATCATCGCTACATCATTAACAATACTACCGCTATGCATCGTAGCTTCAAATTCTTTTGCTCAAAACTCTGGAAGTAATCAACCTCCTCTTTTGCTCGCCAAGTATTTCAAAAATAATATTCAATTGGATAATTTTTTGGTTAGCGAAAAACTTGATGGAATAAGAGCCTTTTGGGATGGAAGCGAGTTACTAACTAAAAATGGTAATGTCATTCATGCGCCAGATTGGTTTACCGATGATTTTCCTCGTCACTCATTAGATGGCGAATTATGGATAAAAAGAGGAGCCTTTGAAGAAGTTTCTGGGTTAGCTAGACGTAAGGTTCCTATTGATGAAGAGTGGAAAAAAATTAAATTTATGGTATTTGATTTGCCCTATGATTTGGCTATTTTTGAGGATCGTTTGATCAATCTAACTCGCATTGTAAAAGAAACAAACCTTTCTCATCTGTCCATAGTTAAACAACATAATATTCAATCGAAGGAAGACTTAGACCGATATTTATCACTAGTTGTCGCCAAAGGCGGTGAAGGTTTAATGCTCCACAAAAAAGATTCTCTATACCAAGCTAAACGGAGCAATGACTTACAAAAACTGAAACCTCTTTATGATGCAGAAGCGACCATCATTAGGCATCTAGAAGGTAAAGGAAAATACTTAGGTTATTTAGGATCTATTGAAGTCATCAATGAAGATGGAATAACATTCAAAATTGGTAGTGGGTTTAGTTTTAATGAACGTAAAAACCCTCCTCCTATTGGCAGTACTATCACTTATCAATACCGAGGTAAAACAAAAAATAACACGCCAAAATTTGCTAGTTATTTAAGAATATTTAGTCATGACTAGTTAATTAGAGACCTAAAATTTCTCTACCATACTGTAAAATCAAATTCTCTCTTTCAGGTTTTTTTAGTCCTTTCACAACCAAAGCGTATGAGTTATCGATCATACGCTCAATTTCGCCTTTTGGAATTGATTGGTCAAGATAAACCGTATTCCAGTGACACTTATTCATATGATAACCAGGAATGATTGATTCAAAAATATCGCACAAGGCTAGCGCTTCATTAGGTTCGCATTTCAGATTAATTGCTTCTTTATCTTTATGAATACCAAAAGTCGCAAACATTTTATTTTTAATTTTAAATACGGCTACTTCTGGGCCAAAGGGATAATCTAATGTTGATTCGGGTTTATCTAGCAAATACTTCTTAACACTTTGTTCATTCATAATCGAATATTCGCTCAGTTTATTTATACCCGCTATTTAATTCTCGCTTGACGCCATCTTAACTCATCACTATCCTATCATATTCAGAGTCCATTTAATTTAGCTAACCTATATTATGAACACCCTCTTAGTCATTGGATACGTTTGGCCAGAACCTAACTCTTCTGCAGCGGGTTCACACATGCTTTCGATCATTCGTCTATTTAAAAGTGAAAGTTGGCAAGTCATTTTTTCAACACCTGCGCAAAAATCAGATTTTTGTATTGAATTAGAAAAAGAAGATGTAGTTACTAAAGAGATATACGTTAATTCAAAATTATTCGATGGCTTTATTGCCGATCTTAATCCAACACTCGTACTATTTGACCGTTTTTTGATGGAAGAACAATTTGGTTGGCGTGTAGAAAAGTACAGCCCATCAAGTATACGAATTTTAGATACAGAAGATTTGCAGTGTTTAAGAGGTGCAAGACAAACAGCCTTAAAAGAAAATAGAGAATTTGCGAATACCGATCTTCATTTAGATTTAGGAAAACGAGAGATCGCAAGTATCTACCGATGCGATCTGTCACTGATTATTTCTGATTTTGAAATGAATATTTTAACCGAACATTTTTCCATTGATCCTAAGCTGCTAATTCATATTCCTTTTATGCTGAATTTGAATAATCGTGCCAAAATACTTCCTGACTTCTCTCAAAGGAAGCACTTTATTACCATTGGTAATTTGCGACATGCTCCAAACTGGGATTCTATTCTTTATTTACAAAAAATATGGCCATTGATTAGACAACAATTACCTGATGCAGAACTTCATATTTATGGTGCTTATACACCGCCAAAAGCAACTGCATTAAATAATCCGAAAATAGGTTTTTTAATTAAAGATCGTGCCGATGATGTCAATGTGGTCATGGCTAATTCTAGAGTTTGTCTTTCACCACTTCGATTTGGCGCGGGAATTAAAGGCAAGTTTGTGGATGCTATGATGAATAGAACGCCAATTATCACCACAACGATTGGGGCAGAAGGTATGACCGATGGGCTAGCTTCTGAAAATTGTTGGCCGGGTTATGTAGAAGATAATATAGAATCAATCGTTCTAAAAGCAATCGAGTGTTATACAAATGAGTCTACTTGGAAAAAAATGAGCGAGCGTTCTAATCAGTTACTCGAAACCATTTTTGATGGTGAAGTAATAGGCCAAAAACTAATGAATAGAATTGGCAATCTTAAACTCAACATTAAGAAGCATAGATTAAACAATTTTATCGGCGCGATGCTATTACATCATTCAATGCGAAGTACAGAGTTTATGGCACGTTGGATAGAAGAGAAAAATAAACCTTCGGATTAAAGCGTAGATTTATGCTTCATTATCCATTTGTCGTTTTAAATAGAATTCCGCCAAATGAAAATCATTTAAAGTATCAATATCGACCGATTTTTCTTTATCCATAATAAAAGCGAAACAGTTTTTATTCAGTAAAAACTTATTTTGATTACGTAACTCCTCAATCAAAGTGATATAGATCGCGCCATTCAATCGATAGTAAATTTGTAGTTCTTGACTTCGTTTGTTATGTAAATCATTGGATAAAAATTCAGACAAAGACAAATCTTCTGGAAGAGTGTTACTCCATAGCGGTGAATGTTCCATTTCACAAACTGAAACGATCCCGCTTGCACTTTTTTTATCAAATAATTCGAATGCTTTTATTATTTCTTTATTACTACGCAGAGGTGAAGTCGGCTGAAGTAAAATTACAATATCGTAATGTTCGCCATCCTCCCCTAATTGATCTAAAGCATGTAAAGCGACGTCCAGTGACGTTGCACTATCATTCGATAAGTTTTCAGGTCTCTCAAAAGGAACTTTTGCGCCGGAAGCAATAGAAATATTTGCTATATCTTTACAGTCCGTTGATACAACGACTGTATCGATAATATCACTTTCAAGTGCCGCTTCTATCGTCCATGTAATAAGTGGCTTTTCACCTAATGGTAAAATATTTTTTTGAGGTAAACGTTTACTCCCTCCACGTGCAGGAATAAGAGCTAAGACCCTTTTATCGTTTAACATAAATAGTTATAAACCCACAATATTTCAAAAATAATCATTACAAACTTAAATTACCAATATCTAATTGTGCTCTGTGGTAGTCGTCGGTTTGACCAATATCTAACCAATAATCATGAAAGGTATAATGGTTTACATTTTCATTTTCGCCTAGTTTTTCTTCTAACAAACTTGGCATATCAATGTAGACATTTTTTTCAACAGAATGAATAAGTGACGGCTCCAAAACATAAATACCCGCATTAACTGAATAGCGATGAGTCGGTTTTTCGACCATTTTTTTTATGCTTATTCCTTCACTTTCAATGACGCCATAGGGAATTTTATATTCGTATTCCCTCACGCACATGGTTGCGCAGGCTTTATTACTTGAATGAAACTCTAATAGCTTGGAAAAATCTAGCGTAGTTAATATATCACCGTTAATTAAAATAGTTGGCAGTTCAATTAACTCGCTAGGCAATAAACCTAACGCGCCACCAGTACCGAGCGGTTTATCTTCATTAATGTAAGTGATATTAATTCCTAGCGAAGAACCATCTCCAAAATAATTTGTTATTACTTCAGGCAAATAGTGAGTAGAAATATAGAAATTTTGAAAACCCGCGCGCCTAAAACGTAACAGGAGTGTTTCTAAAATAGGTTTGTCCCCAACCTTCAACATAGGTTTCGGGCAATGGTCGGTTAATGGTTTCAACCTTGTTCCAAAACCGCCAGCCATGATGAAAATGGGGTTTTCATATTGGGCATGTTGAATTAAATCTTTAAGAGTAGCCAATCCAACAACATGCTTATCCTTCATCAACGGGATTGCTAAGATCCCTTTATTTTCCATTACGCTTAACACTTCTGATTTACTTCTATTCACCGGTAGAGTGATAGGTGATGT
>NVTT01000010.1 GCA_002401655.1 Gammaproteobacteria bacterium
TCGATATCCCATTCCATAAACCGTTTCAATCTGGTCAAATGATGGTTCAAATGCTACTATTTTTTTTCTTAATCGTTTGATATGTGATGTCACCGTACTGTCATCAACGACTGCTTTTGCGGCTTCCATTAATTGCTCTCTGGTTTTTACGTGGCCAGGTCTTTTGGTCAACGCATTTAGTATCCAAAACTCGGTTAAGGTAACTTCAATTGGCTGGTTATCCCAGCTCGCTGTATAGCGATTAAGATCTAACTTCAACTTATCCACTTCAATAAATTCATCTTGTATCGCATGGTCAGTTTCCATTGCTCTAATTCGTCTAAACAGCGCCGAAATTCTCGCCATCACTTGAGTTAAGCTGATATCTTTTGTTAAATAATCATCCGCACCAAGACGTAAACCAGAAATGGTATCAAATTCACTATCGAGTGCGGTTAAAAATATAATCGGCAGCGAAGAAGATTGTGCTCGAAGATATCGACAAATTTCAAATCCGCCTTCTGGTTCATCATTAAGCCCAACATCTAAAATAGCTAAGTCAGGCAACCTAACCGCAAAGGCTTCCAGTGCTTCATCTTTAGTTTCATAGCAAAAAACTTCATATCCTTGTTTACGCAAGGATGAAGCATAGTTATCTCTAATTGCTTTTTCGTCTTCTACTAGTGCGATTCTTTTAGCCATTTTTCTCTCCGGATTCCATTTTGCCTCTAAAGTAGAAGCGCTGATAACTAACGAATACCGATTTAAGCATGTTTATTAAACAAATATTGCTGATTTAAGACATTGCCATATTTTTGCCACATTCTAACATGACAAGACCTTTTTCAAGTCGATTTAACGCCCAAAATTGATTGTTTAATGAAACCTAGATTCATCAACTGAAACGCGAGAAATAATACCAGTCCAGAACACGTCTAGCTATGTCAAATTTTGAGCCATCACCAATAAGATGATTTTTCCAAATTTAACTACGCTAACCGCACTCTGGTCTAGCACTCTTTCCACGATTTCAATTGATGATTCTAGGTTTGGCAAGTTCAAAACAAACGAAGCAAATGAACTTTTAATAGAGAACGTTTAATACTAAACCATTAAATTTTGCAAATTAACAATTTCGTAAACTGAATATTTTTACAAACACTTACTTTTAACTTATGAGGATTTAACAATGAAAAAATTAACTTTTGTAGCAACAACGATTTTGGCTTTAGGTTTAACCACTTCAAACTTGCAGGCTCGAGAAGCGACTACCGAAGAAAACGTCGGATTTTTTACCGGAGCTTTAGCTGGCGCAGCCATTGGCGGGCCGATTGGCTTTATCATCGGCGGAGTTTCTGGCATATTAATGGGTGACCAAGTTCATCAAGCTAATCAGCTAGAAGGATTAGAGATGAAAATCAGTCAGCAGAATCATCTTAACGCTGGTTTAATACAGGAACTTGACGCTTTACAAGTAAGCATTGAACAAACGAATGAAATGTTAGATGCAAAAACTCAGTTTCTTACCCATGAGCTAACTTTAAACCTAATGTTTCAAAGTAATTCATCTGAATTAGCCGATAGAGATTTCGCTCTGGTTGATAGAGTATCAAGCATATTAACTGATTTTCCTGAGTTAAATATACAACTCGATGGTTATACCGATCCGGTTGGCAATCCAGAAGACAATTTAAGCTTGTCCCAGGACAGAACATCTAATGTAAAACTAGCATTCGAGTCATTAGGCATCAATTCTCGCCGTATTCAAATGAACTCTCATGGTGAATCACTAACCTCTATTGATATCAAAGACATGGATAGCTACGCCTTAGAGCGCAGAGTCAGCATTAATTTCTATATTGGTGATAACCTTGCTGAATTGCATGATAACTCAGATTCTATGGAGCAATTATCTAGTGAAGTCGTCATAGAAGAGTTTGAAGAAGTAGCCTCGGAAGATTCTGATGTGTTAGCTATCAACTAATTCACCAAACTGTCGATATAAGGTTTGAGTGTACAACTCTCCCCTTTGGATTATCAACATAGTCTCGGGTGTAGTCATCATTGGCTACACCTTTTTTTATGTCCAGGGATGGACGGTCAGGATTTTGCTCCCGGCAAATCCTAAGTACCTACATCCCGTGTAGGCAATTCCGTAAGGAGCCAAGGATGGCGGTACGGTTATGCAAAAACTCTTTACTCATAGTTATGTATGTTATTACTTCCTATTTTATTTTTGTCCACTATGGACTATCATTAGTTAAAGTCAGTATATGTAAGTAATTCAAGGAATGATTATTTTAACTAGACAAAAACACCTTCAAAAGCAAAAGCCTAACTTCTCGGGTTTGGGTCTTGTCTTATGTTTCTATTTCTTATTTTTAAACGCTTCCGTTTTTGCCTCTCATAATCACCAACCAATTTTATCATCTCAACAATCTAATTTCTTAAAAGCTGAAAAAGCACTTATAAAATCAGATTGGAATTCCTTTAGAACGCTAGTGAACGAGCTCAATGGTTACCCGCTAAAACCCTATTTAAGACGAGATTATTTACTTAAAAAGTGGAATGCAAATCCACGAAACTTAATCCTACAAAAACAGTTAACTGATTTTATTGAAGCGCATTCACAAGATGTCGTGAGTAGAAAGATTCGCTCTAAATGGTTACATTATTTGGCTGATACTGATAAAACTGAAACGTTTTTAAATTATTTCCAATCGGGCTATGGTCAAAAACTGGAATGCAAGAACGTTGAGTTTAAGTTAAAGCTCTCACAGACTAATAAGCTAGAGCAGGATTTACAAAAGCAAGTCGAGTCAATATGGATGGTAGGAAGTTCATTACCAAAATCCTGTGACCGTATGATTAAAGAGTGGAAACGTTACGCTTACCCMAATCAAAAYCAACTAGAACAACGAGTCATTTTAGCGATAAAAAGCAAACAAATTAGATTGGCCCGATATTTAGCCAAACAAATTAATAAACTTAATCCGAGCTATCACACCCCAAAAATACTATTTTCTTCTCGTCCTCTAAAAACGATTAAGGAAAAGGAAGCAACGGATAGCCTTAGCCAACAAATACTTGCTAGCGCGTTAATCAAGCTAGCTTGGGCGGATGCAGAAAAAGCGATCGCTTACTGGCAAAAGAACAGTGAAAAACTTCAATTTAATAAAGTTCAATCGCTCAAGCTAANAANCGAKCNATYRMSSKWMGCYWWYCAMYWRMMKGMCAWWMSCAKGMWRANNRAAWTNRRMWTGRMAYAMWSRRCGSYAATACCGATCCATCGGTAAATCAATGGTTACTGTCCGTAGCGATTGACGAGCAGGACTGGGATTTAATTGAACATTTAGCACGCTTGAAAAATAAGAAGTCCTTGGATGCAGACAAATGGCGTTATTGGCGCGCCATTGCGGTTGAACGTTTAGGTCATAAAAAAGCTTCTATTAGGTTATTTGAAAACTTAGCAAAAAAAAGAAGTTATTATGGTTTTTTGGCATCAAATGAAGTCAAACAACCAGCTCAATTAAATAAGCTTCAACAGGAAGTCGATAGCTTTCTGTACTCTAGTTTAAGTCAGACGGACGAAGCCAAACGTGCCTATGAATTTTATCATTTAGACCGGCTCAATTTAGCCCGAAGTGAATGGAATAATCTTAAATCTAAAACCAGTCATTCGCAATTAGTGACGCTGGCACAAATTGCCCATGATTGGGGATGGAATCATCAATCGATATTAGCCTTCGCTAAAAGTCGTAATATTGATGATATTGATAAACGTTTCCCACGCTATAAATTAAGCAAATACCAGTTAGAAAGTGAACAACACGAAATTCCCTTAAGCTGGGCATACGCGATCACTCGTCAGGAAAGTGCTTTTAAGGTAGATGCAATCTCATCCGCCGGAGCGAAAGGTTTGATGCAATTAACACACAACACCGCTAAACATGTGTATAGAAAAAGTAAAAAATTCATTCATCACCGATATTCAAATTCCCGTCAATTATTAGATCCTGACACTAATATTGAGCTGGGTATCGCTCACTTAGGCGAACTATTAAAAACCTTTAATGGGCACCTCATTTTAGCAACTGCGGCCTACAACGCGGGCAGTCATCGAGTTGAGCAATGGTTACGCAATAATTCAGTCAGCGATCCGATTTTATGGATAGAGCAGATCCCTTACAAGGAGACGCGAGAATATGTCAAAAACGTTCTAACTTATCAGGAAATTTATAGCCAACTCACAGAATCTGATGACAGTTTTTTGTCAAAAACACCCTATTTCCCGATACCGACATCTATGCAAACAAACTTAAATGTAGGCTCTCGCTAAAAACACAGCTAACTCTTTGTATTTATTGAATTATGAGCAAACGTGCCAACTATTTCATAATTCGATAACGCTCTATACAGCCTGTTTAATATAACCAATTAATCCTTTATTTTTTGTCGAAAATGGACAAAACTTAAACTATAGAAAAATTTAATTAACCCAATTAAATGAAATAGTCAAAAGAGGAGAAAGGTTATGATGTCTGGACAAGTTTCTGCTGAAACAGGTCACTGGTACCACTCTCAAATTAACAAAAACAATTTTGAAGTGGTCGATGTTGACTACGATGCGCAATCCATCGAAATTCAATATTTTGATGGTGAAACCGAAAATATTGGCTTTTCTGGTTGGAAAACCATTGTACCTACTGAGATTTCTGCCCCACAAGACTGGAGTGGTCCTTACGAGTTAAAAACAAATGATCCTGCATTTGATGAATATGCGATTAATGAGGTTTTAAATAAATTTTCTAATCATTAAAAAAGGAGCCTGACCGTCCATCCATGGACATAAAGCTCCTTTGTAACAAATAAGTCTTGTTAACTACTTCATCAATAACCGATTCATTCTTTGAGTAAACGCTGAAGGATCTTCAAGCTGTCCGCTATCAGAAAGCACCGCTTGGTCAAATAACARCWCAACCCAATCATTAAAATCGTCWCCGATYGAATCTTCCGATAATTGAGTCACTAATTTATGCTCAGCATTGATTTCRAAAATYGGCTTCATTTCTGGAGCAGATTGYCCTGCTGCTTTCATCATTCTTGCCATTTGCAAACTCATACCGCCTTGACTWGAAACKACRCAAGCAGGYGAATCAGCTAAACGWCCAGAGATTTTCACATCTTCAACTTTATCGCCTAAGACTTCTTTAATTTTRGTGATTAAGTCRGAGTTATCYTCATTGGCTTTTTCKACWGCYTTTTTATCATCTTCAGTTTCCAGAGCACCTAAATCTAAGTCACCTTGGGTGATWGCTTGAAGTTGCTTACCATCAAATTCGGTTAAATGACCCATAGCCCACTCATCAACCCTATCCGTCATTAATATAACTTCAATDCCYTTCTTTTTATATATTTCTAAATGAGGGCTACTTTTAGCWGTKGCAAAATTATCCGCCACTAAGAAATATATTTTGTCTTGYTCTGGCTTCATGCGAGATATGTAATCCGCCAAGGAAACACTTTGAGTATCATCGGAATTTTCGGTTGAAGCAAAACGCATTAATCCAGCAACCTTATCTTTATTCGCAAAATCTTCAGCTAAACCTTCCTTCAAGACCGTTCCAAACTCATTCCAAAATGATTGGTAATCTTCTTTCTTACTTTTAGCTAATTTTTCTAACATACCTAAAACACGTTTAACACATGCATTTCTTAGGGTCTGCGTAGCGCCTTTATCTTGTAGAATTTCTCTTGATACGTTTAAAGGGAGATCGTTTGAATCTAATATTCCTCTGACCATTCTCAGATAAACGGGTAAAAACTGCTCGGCATCGTCCATTATAAATACACGTTGAACATAGAGTTTTACACCGCGTGGCTTATCTCTATTCCATAAATCCATAGGCGCTTTTTTCGGTAAATACAGTAAGCTAGTATATTCTTGCTTACCTTCAACTTTATTATGAGACCAAACTAACGGCTCGTTAAAGTCATGTGAGATATGCTTGTAAAATTCTTTATATTCATCTTTTTTGATATCTGATTTGGCTCTAGTCCAAAGAGCTGTCGCTTTATTAATAACTTCATACTCAGGAATAACCACTTCATCATCTTCTTTTTTCTCGTCGTCTTCACCAGACATTGCGCCCATATCCATTTTTTCCATTTCAACGGGTAAAGAGATATGATCTGAATATTTATTGATGACAGAGCGAATTCTCCACGGTTCGATAAACTCTTTTTCATCATCTTTCAGTTTTAAGATGATATCGGTACCACGAGATTCTTTTTCAATCGTTTCTATTGTGAATTCACCATCACCTTTTGAAATCCAGCTAACCGCTTGGTCATTCGCATCTCCCGCACGTAACGTGCGAACTTCTACTTCATCAGCAACGATGAAAGAAGAATAGAAACCAACTCCAAATTGACCAATTAGATTACTATCAGCTTGTTGGTCTTTAGACATCTGCTTAATAAATTCCGATGTTCCACTTCGAGCAATGGTTCCAAGGTTTTCCATCACTTCTTCTTTACTCATACCAATACCATTATCACTAATGGTCAACGTCCCAGCCTCTTTATCCATGCTGATTCGGATCTTAAGATCGCTATCATTTCCGTAATAATCGTCATGTGAAAGAGCTTCGAATCTTAGTTTGTCCGCCGCATCCGCCGCATTAGAGATCAATTCACGTAAAAAAATCTCTTTATTACTGTATAAAGAGTTAATCATCAAATTAAGTAATTGTTTTACTTCGGTTTGGAAACTATGGGTTTGCTTTGTACTGTCTTGCTTGTCAGTGACTTCAGTCATGCTGAAATTCTCCTAAAATATAGATTGAGTGATAGTAATTTGTTTGTTTGGCAACAAATAGATGACAAGTATCTGGGGGGGCATGGATGTTATTTCAAGGGTGAGGGAACTTATTTTACTTAATTTATAACATAGGATAATTACCTAGTTGGAATATAAAAAGCAAATGATTATTTGCTGAATCACGCATGACAAGCGTAATAGATATTGCGCGCTTAATTATTTCGTTACACTTGCGTTATTATCTGTTTTTGTGGTTTATATAAATGATTCAGCTATTTGGTAAAGGAGGCATATTCATGTGGCCTCTCGTATTCAGTTTATTAATAATTATCGTTATTTCTTTAGAAAGATTATTATATTGGCTTCCTAAAATTTCCAACAATACTCATCGATTAATATCTATTGCTCTTTCATCAAATGAAAAATCATCACAATTAAAAATCCTGTCAAGTGGTATAGGTGACGAAAATGTGCAATTAGTTCGCGACGCTGTAGTTAACGGTGGTTTAAGCAACATTAAAGTAGATAATATATTAAAAAAGCAATTCTTTTATAATAACCGTTTCATGCGAAGCTTAGATGTTATTGCTGCTACATCGCCTCTATTTGGAATATTAGGTACTATTTGGGGAATAATAAATTCGTTTAAACTTGCTGGTTAATCACTTTTTTATTTTGACAAATTTTAAGCACTATACGGTCAAAATAAACAATGGGATAAATACCATCGAGCGGTCTATATTGCCACTCAACAACTTTTTCAATAACAAATTTTGTAACCAGAGATACTAGACTTGCTAAAATATCCGCACCATATATATCCTGAAAAGCGCCGGCAATAATACGTGTACTCATGCCCTTGACCTTAAGACTGAGAATTGAATCATCCATACCAGTGATGCTGCACTTGGATTTCACTCCAAAGCCTCAAAAGCTTTCTGAAGTTTTTTACTCGAAATCTTGCCTTTAGTCTTAACATTTAGAGAAAATAAACTAATACGGTATTCCTCCATCAACCAAAATAACTCCCACAAACTTTCTCTTTTTTCAAAAGGTAAATCTGATTGTTCTAGTTCCTCCCACCACTCTAGCCATTCGCTCCAACCTTCCATAAGTTGTCGTTCTCTAGGGTTGTTCTCTTGAAATCTAACTATTCTTGATTCGATCCCTTGAATATAACGTGAATAATCYGMAAAAAACTCTCSCCYTTTACGRATAAAACAATCACTRCTCCAAAGATWTTTTARTTGTTTAGAYATATCAGCCACCGATTCTGAATACACGTCACTTCTTARATAAGTGAGTTTGATAAAAACAGTTTGTGTTGCCTTTAAACAACTTAGAACATTTGCAAGCTTGTCCGCAATAAAAACACGCAATTTGTTTTTCACAGTTTTACTAAGCTCTAAATATTCTTTCTCTGTTACAATCGTTTTGGCCGATTTTTCTATCAATTCAATTAGTGATGCGGTTGCTACCCAATCTAACAAAATTGAAAATCCGCCGAATTTCAAGCTCAACTTCTCTAGCTCTCGTCTATCAGGCCAAGAATTTTGCATCTCCTTTAAGGTGTTTTTATTTTCTATAATTAATAAACGTGTGATTCCTCTGTAGTGGGCGCTGGTAGCGGAAATTAAATTTGGATATTGTTTGATTACCACATGATCGTTACAATCTGTAATTGCCGAGAATAGACGGATTTGTTGATTGTTACTCTCTGTTATTGTCTCTATTTCAATGAATGAATTAGGCCAAGTGACCATTGCTTTATTTGAATCATTTATTTGAGAGTTAGCAACATGTCCATTACTAGTCTTTTTAGTCTGACTTTTAATTGATTGATTCGATTTAAATTGATTTTGCAATTCCGACAACTTTGAAAAATGCAAAGGATTATTATTATGTTTAGCCTTAACACCAATAAATTTCATTTTAAGATGCGATGGTAAGTTTGAAGAATCAATATCATCAATTGAAATATCAATCGCATTCGTTCTAACTAGACTGTTTTTAAGGGTATGTTTAAAATCTTTCATCTGGTAATCCGAAGACATAATATGAGTAACACATTTATCCGCAGTATCAGATAATGGTATCAATTGTTTTCGTATAACCTTTGGTAGATTTTTTAAAGTCGCAACGATTTTATCTTTAAGATAACCCGGAACTAACCATTCAAAATCTTTTTCTTCAAACTGACTTAACATTTCAATAGGGATCGATACATGTACGCCATCCTCAGGCTCACCCGGTGCAAAACGATATGACACAGGCAACATAAATCCCTTCACAACGATTTCAGAAGGATAATCATCAACAGTTGAAGACTCCTTATTCATTAATTGTTTTTTTGTAAAAACTAACGCATCATTTCTCTTACTCCAGTCTTTTTTCAACCATCGTTTTAACTTGAAAATAGCAATAATATTATCAGGTATTAAGTCATTATAGAGCTGAGTGAATTGATTTTCATTAATTAACATATCACTGCGCCTGAGCTTTTCTTCTTCTAGTTTTATTTCATCAATAATGACTTGGTTTGTTTCTAAAAACGGCAAGCGAATAGTAACCTCATTATCTACTAACCCATGTTTTAAAAACAATTCACGACCAACACCAACATCTACTTTTCCGTAATCGACCAACCGCTTGTTAACAATGGGTAAACCAAAAAGTTTTTTATTTAAAAAAGCGGCTGCATGTCCTTTGTTCTTACGCCAATGAATATCGTAATAATTATTTTTTAATAAATGTGCCGCACTATCTTCAAACCATTCAGGTTTCACTGGTACATTAGCCCGCGCATATAGCTTATTCGTCTCAACCATTTCCGTAGATAATAACCACTGCGATTTTTGTTTAAATAATGCGGAAGATGGATGGATCCAAACCTTTAATCCTCTTGCTCCTAGATAGTGAGACTCTGTTGTTTTCATTAGCAGTTGGCCAATAAATCCAGGAATTAGCGCCCGATGGATTTGTTCTGTCGTAGCCGTCTTGCTTTCGGATGGTTCATTTCCTGTCTCATTACCCTTGTTATTATTCTGTTGATTGCTATTCTTTGAATTGTTTTTAATCTTATGTAATTCATCTTTAATTTGAAAATAAGTATTCCGCCATTCCAACCAACCAACAAAATTGATGAAATGATCATTACACCAACGCCGGAATTTTGAGTTGCTTAATGCCGATTTTTGGTTTTCTAAAAAACGCCATAAGTTAACCACAGAAATAATATCAGAGTTTTTATCTTGATATTCTTGATGACAAAAATCGGCTTTTTGTTGTGCGCCTTTGGCGGCMTSTTYMRGTGGCCGTACTCGAACATCTCGCACACCTAAAAAGCTAGAGATGATCAGCATTTCTTCTAATGCGTGGGAATTTTTGTCGATCAATATTCTAGCAAGTTGTGGATCGAGAGGCAGTCGTGACATCTGCTTGCCAGTCGAGGTAATTTGTTTACTTTCATCCATCGCACCCAGTTCGAACAGTAGATTAAATGCCCCTTTCCACTGACGCTCATTTGGCGCTTGTATAAATGGAAAACTTTCAACATCTTTTACACCCAACGACTTTAATCTTAGAACTACCGATGAAAGATTAGTTCGTTGGATTTCAGGCTCAGTAAATTCGGGACGACTATTAAAGTCTTCTTCATCATAAAGGCGAATACAGATCCCTGGTGCAATTCGCCCACTACGACCTTTACGTTGGTTAGCACTTGCTTGGGATATTTTTTCAACGGGTAGTTGCTGTATTTTATTTCGTTGACTATATCGACTCATTCTAGCTTGACCAATATCAATAACGAAAAGAATATTAGGGATAGTTAACGATGTTTCTGCCACATTAGTGGATATGATCACTTTACGTTGACTGTTTGATGAAAAAATCGCTTGTTGTTCTTTTATACCTAGTCGAGCATACAAAGGTAAAACAACTAACTGAGAATAATTTTGCTTTTGGATATGTTTAGTTAATTGGCGAATTTCTGCTTCACCATAAGAAAAAATTAAAATATCACCTGTGGATTGAGCAATACACGCATCGATTGCTTGAACCACGGAGTTTTCAATTGAAACATCCGATGACGCCTCTCTATTTTTATTTTCCTTACTTTCACTTTCAACTTCACCTTGAGAACCTTCTGCTAATAAAGGTTGATAAACAATTTCAACAGGGTAAGTTCTCCCCTCAACAGTCATAATTGGTGCATTAGAAAAATAACGACTAAAACTTTCAAGATCAATTGTTGCAGAAGTCACAATGACTTTTAAATCAGATCTTTTTATGAGCAGTTTTTTTAAAAAACCTAATAAAAAATCGATATTTAAACTTCGCTCATGGGCTTCATCAACAATAATCACTTCATATCGACTAAGCAGGGGATCGGATTGTAACTCTGCTAACAAAACACCGTCAGTCATTAATTTAATACGTGTTTGACTAGAGGTTTTATCTGAAAAACGAACCGCGTAACCTACGGTGTTTCCTAATTCTGTTTTTAACTCACTGGCAATACGATTAGCTACACTGGTTGCTGCGATTCGACGAGGTTGAGTATGGGCAATTTGTTTTCTAATCCCCCAACCTGCTTGCAAGCATATTTGCGGTAACTGGGTTGTTTTACCGCAACCTGTTTCACCCGCAATAATTACCACTTGATTAGTTTTTAAAAGATCTTGGATTGCTTTAGATTTTTTTGCAATCGGCAGTTCTTGATTAAGTGGTATTTTTGAAAAAGCATTTAACTCAGCTTGAATATCGTTTTCAGATCTTTCAGGCTGATGACCTTTATTTAATCTCTGGTTTTTACTTGAAAGTTTACTATTTTTCATAATACGAAGAACTAGATCGAAAAAGCCCACCAAGACAACATGAGCATCTCAGCGGGCTTTAATAGATTAACAACTGTTACTTATTTAATTTTGAAATAAGTGATTACTGCCAAAAAGCGTGTGGTGCACGTAATTCACCAATAAACTCTGCAACTGGCTTATAGAAATCGACATCTTCCCAATAACCTGTATGACAAGCAGGGTTCCATGAAGTCGCAGCACTACCGACATTGATTTCAAAATCACCATCAACATGCGCATTGAAGTCATCGGATAAACCTTTAAGAGGATAAGCAACGATATCGTCCTTATCATAAAAATTATACCATTTAGCACGTTTAGCCATATCTTCTGGTAATGCTTCTCCGACGATATCACAAGAAAGCCCTAATTCAGAGTTTGCGCCATTGATTGCATAAACACCTAGAGGATTGCCAAAAGTAATATAACCAGCCAAAGTTTTCATCGTTTCAAAATTATTTAACTCTGAATTAGACTCTTTCATCATACGGATATAATGAGTCATCATTACGCCACCGTAGGAGTGCGCTAATATAACTAACGGTGTAGATTCTGTATCTACTCTACGATGAGAAGCGAATTTGCGTAACCCGTCTTTAATACGGTTATTGATTGCTTCGTATGTTTCAGTACCTGGCGTATAAAGTAACGATAACGCTTGAGTATCAGTCATAATCTGTCTCAAGTTCTGATACGCTAAATCACCCTTATAGTTTGCTTTCGCTCGAAAGGATTCCAGCTCTTCTTTTACAAGATCGCCCCAATAAATTTCATGAAACAGCAAATCATCTTCCAAACGCCCTTCAGCGCCTTTAAGATATTCTTCAGTGATACGGTGCTTTAGCTCGACAGAGTAGAACTCTTCCTCACTCCCCAAGCCATGAATGACGGCAATTGCTAGTCTTTTCATTAAGTTACCTCTCCTAGGATTATTATCCGAAATGTTATTCTTATTCGATTAGTCTGGACGTATAGTAAAAGAATCCCTAGCTATATGCTAGGGGGTAAAGCCTCAAGATTTGATATTTGTTGTATTTAAGCGAATTTAATGCGCTTATTTACCTCAACATTTCCTGTAGAATTGGGTATTGCTGAAAAAGTCCATACAATATTGTTGTTCATTCCTCTTTATTCATTTATTCATTTATTCATTTATTCATTTTAGCTAGTTGAAATAATCATTTGGCTTTTCTCATCTAACAACTCAGTCTATTTGCGACGTCGAGTAACTCCAAAAATAAAGATGAAAAGAAAGCCTAAACTTCCGCCACCACTACTTGAAGCAGGCTCGGAATTTACCACTGGACTGCTGATAACAGCACTTTGACTGACTGTATCATTTAAGTCTGAGTTATCGGTGACCGTCAGAGACACGATAAATGTACCACCAGAAGTATAAGTATGGCTTGGATTTTGTGTTGTTGAGGTATTGCCGTCACCATAATCCCATGCGAAAACCTCGACTGTACCGTCAGTATCCGTTGAGGTACTGGTTAAATTAATACTGGAACCATCAATTAGTATAGAAAAAGACGCACTAGGGGCGAAAACACCATTAGCCGCCTCGATTGCTACATTTACAGCTTCCAAGGCATTAACTAAACCATATCCAAACGAATTATTCGGTGTCAAATTTTTATCTGCAGAATTGCGTAAAATATCTCTTACTTGTGCCGCCGTTAAATTTGGATTCGCTTCAATTATTAAAGCCGCAACCCCAGCTGTTAATGGGCAAGAAAAGGACGTACCATTAACGTTTGAATATCCAGTGTCGGATAAAGAACTGGCGACCCTAACTAACGTTCCCATCGCGACAACATCGGGCTTAATTCGACCGTCGGCAGAAGGACCAACTGAGCTAAAAGATGAAAGAGCGCCTGAAGCTTGCACAGCTCCAACAGCAATAACAAAATGTCCATCTGATGGAGCGCCTATTGTTGTTATACCTGCTCCACTGTTTCCTGCTGAGTTAATCACAACAATGCCATTTTCAGCCGCTATGTCAGCACATAATGTCACGATTGTGGTTTCACCATCTAAATCGCTAGAAGAATAATTCGTTCCTTCATCAAACGTGGTATAGCCTAAAGAGCTAGTGATAATCTGAGCGCCATTTGTGTCAGCCCATTCAGCTGCTGCACACCAATTATCTTCTTCGACATGTAATTCAGACTCGGTATTTTCCGTTTTCGCTAGATAATAAGTTGCACTATAAGCAGGACCAATCAAATTACCAGAACTGAACCCTCCAATTGTGCTCAGCGTGTTAGTGCCGTGAGATCCTACTCCCATATCAGATCCATCACCAACATCGCTGTCACCATTAACAAAATCTTGAGTGCCCGCTATATTCATTTGACTAAAACTTTCATGAGATAACCGATTAAATCCAGCATCAAAAATAGCAATCACAACTCCATTGCCCGTAAACCCAAGATCGTGTACCGCTGGTACTTGAATTTGATCATTTTGCACAAAAGAATCGCCGTAATCTAAAGCGAAAACATTAGATAATTTATTTTCAGACTTAATATTATATTTCACATCGGAGTAAGCTGGTTCTGGTTGCCTCTTTAGTTTTTTGATGATGTCTATTTTTTGAACAAAATCAAAAATTGCTATTTTATAAATGGCTTCAGCCGTTGCCTCAACAGATATCGCATTGATGGCTTTTAGTTGATGCCTAATTTTAGTTGCTTGGGCTWTCACTAAGGTGAAATATTCCGCATTAATCGGGATATCTTTTTCACTTACTAAATTATCACCAGCAAAATTAACCATTCTTCGTTTAAGTGAGTTAGGCGATAACTGTTTTCTCGCAACTAACAATTTACTTTCAATATTCTGACCTTTATCCTTAAGATAAATAAATGCTGAAACCGTGCTTGTTGGAGATGCTTTATTGGCAAGAAATCGTTCCCGTAAATTATCGGAAATCTTATCTGTAGGTGTTTGAGATAAAGCGCTAAGTGATATAATAATAGCGAGACTACTCAACAATAATAGCAATAGATTCGTCTGTTGTTTTAGCATAAATTTCTCTATTAAAATAAATATTATTGTCTCTAGTCAAGGTAAGTAGAGTACCGAGAAGATTCGGCAATGTCTATTCGCCAATTCACAAAAAAGCCCGTATCTCAATCAAGATACGGGCTTTTTGCAATTAAAACTAATGTCTTATATCAGCACATCTAAGCTAACGCTTTAAAAATATTATCTCTAATATCTTCTAAACTACCGACCCCAGCAATGGTTACGTAATTAGGTGCTTTTTCTTCTTTTGAATTGGCCCATGTGGAATAATACTCAATCAAAGGTTTGGTTTGAGAATGATAAACTTCTAGACGTTGTTTAACGGTTTCTTCTTTATCGTCGTCACGTTGAACAAGATCGTCACCTGTTTCATTATCTTTACCTTCCACCTTGGGAGGGTTGTAAATAATGTGATAAGTTCTGCCTGAAGCCATGTGCATTCTTCGCCCAGCCATTCTTTGCACAATTTCACTGTCATCAACATCAATTTCCACAACATAATCAACATCAATATTGCTTTCTTTCATCGCATCTGCTTGTGGAATAGTTCTTGGAAAACCATCTAGCAAATAACCATTTTTACAATCACTTTCAGCAACACGCTCTTTAACTAAGCCAATGATGATTTCATCAGAGATCAATTCACCCGCATCCATTACCTTTTTAGCTTCTATTCCCAATGGCGTACCAGCTTTAACCGCTGCACGAAGCATATCGCCAGTAGATATTTGTGGAATAGAATATTTTTCTGTTAAAAACTGAGCTTGGGTGCCTTTTCCTGCTCCAGGTGCGCCTAAGAGGATAATTCGCATAAGTTCTCCATATGTTGATGATGAATATTAAATTTTGAGATAATTGGCTTGTCATTTACATTTACATTAGAAATATCTAATGTAAATAATCTGTAGCATTATAAACAGCTTAGCACCTCTATAAAATCCTTTTTCAATTTTTYTACAGAATTGAGAATAAGATAAGAAGGCCGTATCAAGAATAATCCGTTTATTTTCTGGTTAGACCACAAGTTAGAGCATGAATTTTAGTTTACGTTCACGTAAAGGTAAGCTATAATCGCAATATGAACAAATATCACCTAAATGATGAAAATCATCCCCAAGAAACACACACTTATTCGATTAGTGAATTATCGAAAGAGTTTGAAATCACGCCTCGTTCAATCAGATATTACGAATCAGAAGGTCTTATTTCTCCGCAGAGACAAGGTTCTCAGCGAATATATCATCGCGGTGATCTAATTCGGCTTCAGCTTATATTAAGAGGGAAACGAGTTGGTTTTTCACTTTCAGAAATAAGAGAAATTATTAATCTCTATGATTCACCTAAAGGTGAACAAAAACAAACCACTCTTTTGATTGGAAAAATTGAAGAGCGTCGCGATGCGCTTTATCAACAACAAAAAGATATAAAAACGATGCTCAGCGAATTAGATCAATTAGAAGTTCGCATCAATCAACAGGAGACGTAATCAATGCAAGGTTTAAACTTTAATCTCGGTGAAACCGCCGATATGATCCGAGAAACCGTTCGTGGGTTTTCAGCTAAAGAAATTGCTCCTATCGCAGAACAAGTTGATAGGGATAACGAATTTCCTAATCATTTATGGCTTAAATTTGGCGAACTAGGTTTGTTAGGAATGACGGTTGAAGAAGAATTTGGCGGATCGGGATTAGGATATTTAGAACATGTGATAGCCATGGAAGAAATCAGCAGAGCATCGGCAAGCGTTGGTTTAAGCTACGGCGCAATGTCTAACCTATGCCTAAATCAATTAAGAAAAAATGGCACTCAAGAGCAAAAAGAAAAGTATTTGCCTAAACTATGTAAAGGCGAGCACATCGGGGCGCTAGCGATGAGTGAAGTAGGCGCGGGTTCAGATGTCGTCAGCATGAGTTTAAAAGCCGAAGACATGGGAGATCATTACCGTTTAAACGGCAATAAAATGTGGATCACCAATGGTCCCGATGCCCATGTATTAATTGTATATGCTAAAACCGATCCGAAAGCCGGTTCTCGCGGAATTACCGCCTTCATTATAGAAAAAGACTTTGATGGCTTTTCTACAGCACAAAAACTAGATAAATTAGGCATGAGAGGTTCCAATACCTGTGAATTAGTGTTTCAAGATTGCATCGTGCCGAAAGAAAATATTCTCGGCGGATTAAATCGAGGCGTAGCCGTTCTCATGAGCGGACTAGACTTTGAACGCGTGGTCTTATCTGGCGGTTCAACGGGTATCATGCAGGCTTGTATGGACATTGTTTTACCCTATGTGCATGAGCGAAAACAATTTGGCAAAGCAATTGGCGAGTTTCAATTGATGCAAGGCAAACTAGCGGATATGTACACCACCATGAACGCAACAAAGAGCTACGTCTATAATGTGGCGCAAGCTTGTGACCGCGGAGAAAATAGTCGCAAAGATGCCGCAGGTGTTATACTTTACGCAGCCGAAAAAGCCACTCAAATGGCACTTGAAGCAATCCAATGTCTAGGCGGAAATGGCTATATCAACGAATTTGCAGCGGGTCGATTATTACGCGATGCGAAATTGTATGAAATTGGCGCGGGAACATCCGAAATAAGAAGAATGTTAATCGGCCGTGAGCTTTTTAACGAAACTGCTTAACAAAAGATAAAGATAAAGATCTCACCACAGAGGGCACAGAGAACACCGAGGAAAAGAAAAAAGAATTATTTTAAATCTTTTAACTCTGTGAATCTCTGTGCCTCTGTGGTAAAAATTCTTTTTGGTTTTTGGTTTTTGGTTTTTGGTTTTTAGTTTTTAGTTTTTAGTTTTTAGTTTTTAGTTTTTAGTTATAGGAAAATAGAATGTCTCAAGAATCAATTGTAATTGTTGGAATGGCGCGTACACCTATGGGTGGTTTTATGGGCGACCTTATGCCGCTTAAAACACCAGAATTAGGCGCAGCAGCTATCAAAGCGGCTGTTAGTCGTTCTGGCGTTGATGGAAAAGATATCGATGAAGTGATTATGGGGTGTGTATTACCCGCTGCTTTAGGTCAGGCTCCCGCAAGGCAAGCCACTTTAGGCGCTGATCTTCCTCTATCGACCGGTGCTACCACCATCAATAAAGTCTGCGGATCCGGTATGAAATCTGTCATGTTTGCTAATGATTTATTAATAGCTGGAACCAACACAGTGATGGTTGCTGGCGGCATGGAAAGTATGAGCAATGCGCCTCATATGCTTCCTAAAGCCCGAAGCGGATATCGTTTTGGTCACGGTCAATTGCTGGATCATATGGCGTTTGATGGCTTAGAAGATGCCTATGAAGGACAAGCAATGGGGTTTTTCGCAGAAGAATGCGCGGAACGTTATGAATTTACTCGCGAACAACAAGATGCCTTTGCGATTAACTCTTTAGCCAAAGCAAAAAACGCGATTGAAGATGGATCGTTTGATATGGAAGTAACGCCAGTGACAATCAAATCACGCAAAGGCGAAACAATTATTGATAAAGATGAGCAACCACTAAAAGCTCGCCCAGATAAAATACCCACACTTCGCCCCGCCTTTAAAAAAGATGGCACTATCACCGCAGCCAACGCGAGTTCAATTTCCGATGGCGCAGCCGCTGTCGTTTTAATGACTGAAAGTGAAGCTGAAAATCGAGGGTTAACACCTCTGGCAAGAATAGTGGGTCATACAACCCATGCTAGAAAACCCGCAGAGTTTACCATTGCGCCGGTTTCCGCAATGAAAGATTTATTAAAAAAAGTTGATTGGAAAATCGACGACGTTGATTTATTTGAAATTAACGAAGCCTTTGCTGTAGTGACAATGGCCGCAATAAAAGACTTAAATCTAGATGAGGCAAAAGTTAACGTTCACGGTGGTGCTTGTGCATTAGGCCACCCTATAGGAACCAGTGGCACACGTATTATCGTCACGTTAATTGCGGCTTTAAAAAAGTATGGAAAAACCAAAGGCATCGCATCACTTTGTATTGGTGGCGGCGAAGCTACTGCAATGGCAATTGAAATAATTTAACAAAATTAAAAGACAAAAAATCTCACCACAGAGGCACAGAGAAAGAAGAGAAAGAATAGGCCTTAGAATATTAAATATTTGGTTTTAAGTATTTTAACTCTGTGACTCTCTGTGCCTCTGTGGTTAAAATTCGTTTTTATTTTTTATTTTTTATTTTTTAGTTTTTAGTTTTTAGTTTTTAGTTTTTAGTTTATTTAAGAGTAACTATGTTTTTATCTGAAGAAGAAACAATGATCCAAGATGCTGCGCGTCAATACGTGCAGGAAAAAATAGCGCCTTTCTCAGCAGAATGGGATCGCAATAAGACCTTTCCTAAAGATGCATTAAAGGGCTTAGGCGAGCTGGGGTTTTATGGCATGCTGGTTCCAGAAAAATGGAATGGTTGCGAAATAGGCTATTTTTCCGCTGCGTTAGTTTTAGAAGAAATAGCCGCGGGTGATGCTGCTTGTTCCACTATCATAAGTGTGACTAATTCCGTTGGTTGTATGCCAATTTTAAATTTCGGCAATGATGATCAAAAAGAAAAATATTTAAAGCCGATGGCAGCTGGTGAAAAATTAGGCGCATTTTGTTTAACAGAGCCCCATGCAGGATCAGATGCGTCTGATTTAAGAACTAAAGCAAAATTAGTTGATGGACACTACATTTTAAACGGTGTGAAACAATTTATTACTTCCGGCCAAAATGCGGATGTAGCAATTGTTTTTGCGGTGACTGATCCGTCTGCGGGTAAAAAAGGTATTTCGGCTTTTATTATTGAAACCAATACCCCAGGCTATATTGTCACTAATATAGAAAATAAAATGGGACAACACGCTTCGGATACCGCTCAAATCACTTTTGAAGATTGTAAAATTCCCAAAGCAAATTTATTAGGCAAAGAAGGTGAAGGTTATAAAATTGCACTGTCTGGATTAGAAGGTGGTCGCATTGGTATCGCATCACAATGTGTTGGAATTGCGCGTGCCGCACTTAAAGCTGCAAGAGATTATGCGCTAGAGAGAACCGCCTTTGGAAAAGAAATATATAAGCATCAAGCGATAGGATTTAAACTCGCGGATATGGCAACTCAATTAGAGGCTGCCCGTTTGATGGTTCAAAAAGCTGCTCGTTTAAAAGATGCTGGAAAGCCTTGCTTAAAAGAAGCGTCCATGGCGAAACTTTTTGCCTCTGAAGTCGCTGAGAAAATATGCTCTGATGCCATACAAGTGTTTGGCGGCTACGGATATTTAAATGACTTTCCGGTTGAACGCTATTATCGTGATGTAAGAATTTGCCAGATTTATGAAGGCACAAGCGAAGTACAAAAATTGGTTATTAGTCGTGCGCTCATGACTGATTAAAAGACCAAGACTATCACCACAGAGAACACAGAGGGAAAGAAAATAAATAGTTTATATACTTTAAGTCTTTTAACTCTGTGCCCTCTGTGCCCTCTGTGGTGAAAAAATATTTTTATGCGTTAAAGTTAGGAAAAAGATGCCTGTAATTAAAACGAAGTTAAATTCCAAAAGCCAAGACTTTATTAGCAATGCTAATGCTATGCAGTCTTTGGTTGACGATTTAAAAGATAAAATGCGAGTTATCGCTGATGGTGGCGGTAAAGCTAGAAACGAAAAGCATTTAGGTCGCGGTAAATTATTGCCCAGAGATCGAGTAAGACAACTCCTTGATGTCGGCTCGCCGTTTTTAGAATTCTCTCAGTTTGCCGCCTACGATATGTACGACAATCAAGTTCCGTCTGCGGGAATTATTTCTGGAATTGGTTTAGTTAACGGTCAAGAATGTGTAATCGTTGCAAATGATGCAACGGTAAAAGGTGGAACCTATTTTCCAGAAACAATAAAAAAGCATCTTCGCGCTCAAGAAATTGCCGAGCAAAATCATTTACCTTGTATTTATTTAGTTGATTCAGGTGGCGCAAATCTTCCTCAACAGGATCAAGTATTTCCTGATCGCGATCATTTTGGGCGGATCTTTTTTAATCAAGCGAATATGTCGGCAAAAGGCATTGCACAAATTGCTGTGGTGATGGGAAGTTGTACTGCGGGTGGCGCTTATGTTCCAGCAATGGCAGATGAAAGTATTATAGTCAAAGATCAAGGCACCATATTTCTTGGAGGACCGCCATTAGTTAAAGCGGCGACCGGAGAAATAGTGACCGCAGAAGAGTTAGGTGGCGGTGACGTTCATTGTAAAAATTCTGGCGTTACCGATTATTTAGCCAACGACGATCAACACGCGCTAGGGATCACAAGAAATATTATATCTAATTTAAATAAACAAAAATATAGCCCTTGGAAAACCTCCACACCGGTTGCACCAAATTACCCAAAGGAAGAGCTGTACGGTGTAATACCAACCGATGCGAAACAGCCCTTTGATATCAAAGAAATTATCGCTCGTATTGTTGATGCGAGCGAATTTGATGAGTTCAAAGCTCTCTATGGTTCGACATTGGTTTGTGGATTTGCAAAAATATATGGCTATCCCGTTGGTATTGTTGCCAACAATGGAATTCTATTTTCAGAGTCGGCATTAAAAGGCGCGCACTTTATTGAGCTCTGTTGCCAAAGAAATATCCCGCTAGTTTTCTTACAAAATATTACAGGATTTATGGTAGGAAAAAAATACGAAAATGGCGGCATCGCAAAAAATGGCGCAAAAATGGTGACCGCCGTTGCTTGTGCTAAAGTGCCCAAATATACGGTAATTGTTGGCGGAAGTTTCGGTGCTGGAAATTATGGCATGTGTGGTAGAGCTTACAGTCCAAGATTTTTATGGATGTGGCCTAATGCTCGAATTTCAGTGATGGGCGGTTCTCAAGCTGCTGGCGTTTTAGCGCAAGTTAAGCGTGATAATTTTGATCGTAAAGGCATTGAATGGTCGCTACAAGATGAAAAAGCATTTAAAGCACCGATTGAAGAAATGTACGAAAAACAAGGACATCCTTATTACGCGTCTGCACGATTATGGGACGATGGAATTATTGATCCAGCTGATACACGCAAAGTTTTAGGCTTAGGGTTAGCCGCTAGTTTAAATGCTCCGACAGAGAAAACACAGTTCGGTGTTTTTAGAATGTAATGCTTCAAACATTTCGAAAAGAATAAAATATTATAAGGACTTTTTTAAAATGACAAATCTAAATAGTGGCATACAAATAACAAAAACGAAAAACGGTGTAGGACGCATCACTTTAGATCGCTCTGAGTTACATAATTCATTTGACGATAAAGTGATTCAATCTCTAACCGAAGCTATAAAAGATATTGACCAAGATGATAGTTTGAGGCTATTAGTATTAGATGCAAATGGAAAGAGCTTTTCCGCCGGTGCCGATCTCAATTGGATGAAACGCATGGCGGATTACAGTTGGGAAGAAAATTATCAAGACTCTTTAAAGCTAGCTGGTTTAATGCAAACATTATATGAATGCACCAAAACAACGATAGCCATAGTTCAAGGCGCGGCATATGGCGGCGGTGTTGGTTTAGTTGCCTGCTGTGATATTGTTTTGGCTAGTGATAAAGCCCTTTTTTGTTTATCCGAAGTTAAGCTCGGATTAATTCCGTCGGTGATTAGCCCTTACGTGGTTAAAGCGATTGGTGAAAGAAACTCAAAACGGTATTTTGCCACCGCTGAAAAATTCAATGTGAAAGAAGCATTGAATATTCAACTGGTTCATAAAGTATTTCCTCTAGCCGAACTAAAAGACTCAAGTGATGATTATATCAATCGTATTTTGGCTAATGGTCCTAATGCAATGTATCAAGCAAAACGGCTGGTTAATTACGTCAACAATAAAAACATTGATGAAAATTTAATTTTAGAAACCGCTCAGCGCATTGCCGATATTAGAGCATCCGTTGAAGGCAAAGAAGGCGTTAGTGCCTTTTTAGAGAAACGTCCTGCTCATTGGGCGTCAGCTATTGTGAAAACAGTTGGCGATTTATAATCTAAAGTTAAACTCTAAAACCGAATGGTTAGTGAAATAATGAATAATTTGAAAAATAAAAACATTCAAAAAATATTGATTGCCAATCGCGGAGAGATCGCTTGTCGAGTAATCCGAACCGCTCAGCAAATGGGTATTCAATGTGTTGCGGTATATTCCGATGCGGATCAAAATTCTCAGCATGTAAAGTTAGCTGACGAAGCATGGTACATTGGTAATTCACCCGCTGCCGAAAGTTACTTAAGAGCAGATAAAATATTGCAAGTAGCAAAAGATTCAAACTCTGATGCAGTGCATCCTGGTTATGGTTTTTTATCCGAAAATGCTGCCTTTGCAAAATCTTGTGCTGATAATAATATTATTTTTATTGGCCCCCCCACCGACGCTATTGAAGCCATGGGATCAAAGAGTGAAGCAAAAAATATTATGACTCTAGCTAACGTGCCTTTAGTTGAGGGATATCATGGTGACAATCAAGATGAAATACTTTTGAATCAAGAAGCCGATAAAATTGGTTATCCCGTGTTGATAAAAGCGACTGCTGGCGGTGGTGGCAAAGGGATGCGAGTGGTTGAGACTAGCGAAGAATTTTTATCCTCTTTAAAATCTTGTAAACGCGAAGCTTTATCTTCTTTTGCTGATGATAAAGTATTAATCGAAAAATATTTAACCAAACCCCGTCATGTAGAAATTCAGGTTTTCGCCGATAATTTTGGCAACGCTGTTCATTTATTTGAGCGCGATTGTAGTATACAAAGACGCCACCAAAAAGTGATTGAAGAAGCGCCTGCACCGGGGTTAAGTCAATTCACTAGAAATGCGATGGGGCAAGTAGCGATTCAAGCGGCTAAAGCCATAAATTATAGTGGCGCCGGAACGGTAGAGTTTTTATACGATGAAGATGGTTCATTCTATTTTATGGAAATGAATACTCGTCTTCAAGTTGAACATCCAGTCACTGAAAAGATCACTGGATTAGATTTAGTCGAATGGCAGATTATTGTCGCTAATAATCAACCGCTTCCTTTAACTCAAGAACAACTAACTTTTAACGGTCATGCTTTTGAAGCTCGTATTTACGCTGAAGATCCCAATAATGATTTYTTACCGGTCACYGGAAAAATAGACTATCTTGGTTTACCTAATTTGAATAATAATGTCAGAGTYGATTCRGGCGTTGTCTCAGGAGATTCCGTTAGCGTCTTTTATGATCCAATGATTGCTAARTTAATTGTCTGGGACAAAGATCGAAACAGTGCTTTGGCTCGTTTACGGGGTGCTCTGTCAGAATTTCATGTCGCAGGTTTGACAACCAATATTGAATTTTTACATCAACTAGCATCCCATGAATCATTTATTAATGCGGATCTTGAAACTCACTTTTTAAATAAGCAYGGTGACGAACTTTGTAAYTTGACCAATGAAGTCAATGAYAGTGTCATCGCMGCGGTTGCGTTAAGTGTYATGCTTGARCAAAGTAGYCAATCGKTARACCASYCRWTAGGYMAAGCARYAGACARWCTAACATCGCCTTGGTTTGATTCAACKGGYTGGCGACTSAAYGAAGACAATCACCATATTATAGAAATRATCCACAACGAAGTAACGATTACCGTCGTTGCTCATTTTCGCGAARTMGGTTTTGTATTTGARATTTCGGGTAAAGAGTACTTGGTTTCAGGAACTCTATCGAACGACCGACATCATTTAAGTTTGGATATTGACGGGCTAAAAAGTCGTGTTGTCATTTCCAAAAAAGAAAATGACATCGTTATTTTCAAAAATGCGATGAGTTGGTCGTTTCATATTAAAGATAATAGRCARTCKGTTGTTGAACATGAAGAGTCTTCAAAYTTAACBGCWCCGAYGCCTGGYACGGTGATTGATGTTCTTGTAGAGGTTGGACAAGAAATTGAAAARGGTCAGTCCATTGTGATYATGGAAGCAATGAAGATGGAGCATACYATTAAAGCGCATAAAGCTATTATCATTACCGAAATATTATACGCRGTGGGWGATTTGGTTGAAGATGGCGCTGAACTTGTMGCMTTTGAAGAATTGTAGAATATGTTGCCWAAAAAYGTAAAAATARTCGAAGTYGGTGTTCGTGATGGATTRCAAAATGAATCTAAARTCGTMCCTGTCGAMGTCAAAATAAAACTAATTGAATTRCTCGCRRAAAGYGGTTTGTCRGTYATTGAAGCCACYAGYTTTGTTTCACCMAAATGGGTRCCTCAACTATCCGAYCATAAARRCATTATTGAATCGATCAATAGTAATCAATATTTATCATCCTTSAAYAAARAAATAAACTATCCGGTACTAACRCCTAACWTGAAGGGRTTTGATAAYGCTATTTCTGCYGGAGCAAAAGAAGTRGCAATATTTGCRGCYGCRTCRGAGGCRTTTTCTAAAAATAATATTAATTGTACKATTGATGAAAGTATTGACAGATTTATTCCTATATTAGATAAAGCAAAGGACATTGGAATTCCGGTTCGAGGATATGTTTCTTGTGTTTTAGGTTGCCCTTTTCAGGGAGAGGTTGAAGTCAGTAAAGTTGTTCAAGTATCAAAAAGATTGAAAGATATGGGCTGTTATGAAATTTCTTTAGGCGATACCATTGGAGTAGGTACGCCGTTAAAAACTAAATTTTTGATTGACGCTCTAGCCAATGAAATAGATATCAATCATCTAGCGGTACATTTTCATGATACCTATGGTCAAGCATTAGCGAATATATTGGCTTCCTTGGAATCAGGGATTAGTAATATTGACGCATCAGTTTCCGGCTTAGGTGGATGCCCTTATGCGAAAGGTGCGTCAGGAAATGTTGCGACCGAAGATCTGGTTTATATGCTCGATGGAATGGGTATTGAGAGCGGAATAAATCTAGACAAGCTAATTAAAGCAGGCGATTACATCAGCCAATATTTAGGTCGTGTTAATGGTTCTAAAGTGGCGTTGGCAAGGTTAAATAATTGACGTAGGGTGGGCATTTTTTTCTGCCCACCATTCGACTTAATACCATGCAAATTGGTGGGCACAAAGAAACGTGCACACCCTACGAAGAAACAAAAAGATAAATAATGAAAGTAGAAAATACTAGGAGTAATTTATGTCAGGCTTTAACAAAATCGTATCCAGCTATGAAGAAGCAATGGCAGGACTCACTGATAATATGACGGTCATCGCCGGAGGTTTCGGTCTCTGCGGAATACCCGAAGGATTAATCGCGCAAATCGAAAAAATGCAAACCAAACAAYTGACCTTTGTTTCAAATAACTGTGGTGTTGATGATTTTGGTTTAGGTATTTTATTGCAAGGTAAACAAATTAAGAAAATGATTTCATCCTATGTCGGTGAAAATGCAGAATTTGAACGCCAATATTTATCAGGCGAATTAGAAGTCGAGTTAACACCACAAGGTACTCTTGCTGAAAAAATGCGAGCAGGCGGCGCAGGCATTCCCGCTTTTTATACCGCAACAGGATATGGTACTCCCGTTGCAGAAGGTAAAGAAGTTAAAGAGTTTAACGGTCGAAAATATATTTTGGAAGAAGCCATCACAGGAGACTTCGCTATCGTTCGTGCGTGGAAGTCAGACCGTATGGGGAATTTAGTTTATCGTGATACAGCAATGAACTTTAATCCAGAAGCGGCTACCGCTGGAAAAATAACCGTGGTAGAAGTTGAAGAGATCGTAGAAAACGGTGAACTAAAACCAACCGAAATTCATACGCCAGGTATTTATGTTAACCGAGTTATTCAAGCCTCTTTCGAAAAAAGAATCGAAAGATTGACTCTAGCTAAAGAAGCTTAAAGGTAGGAAAATAATATGTCATTAAACCGTGAACAAATTGCAATGCGAGTAGCACAAGAACTTAAAGATGGCGACTACGTCAATTTAGGAATTGGTATACCCACATTAGTTGCCAGTTTTGTACCCAAAGATATAGAAGTCATGCTGCAGTCCGAAAATGGATTATTAGGAATGGGGCCTTACCCAACCAAAGAAACGGTTGATGCTGATATGATTAATGCAGGAAAAGAAACTGTAACCGCAATCACTGGAGCTTCTATTTTTTCTTCCTCACAAAGCTTTGCAATGATCCGAGGCGGTCATGTTGATTTTACCGTACTAGGTGCCTTCGAAGTTGATCAAAATGGAAACATCGCCTCTTACATGATTCCAAGAAAATTAGTGAAAGGTATGGGCGGTGCAATGGATTTAGTTGCCGGTGCAAAAAATATTATTGTAACAATGACTCATGCCAATAAACACGGACAATCTAAGTTACTGAAGAACTGTACATTGCCTTTGACTGGTGTCGATTGCATCAATAAAGTCGTTACCGATTTGGCGGTTATGGAAATCAGAGATGGTGCATTTCATCTTTTGGAGAGAGCGCCCGGCGTATCGGTAGAAGAAATTATTGAAAAAACCGACGGTCAATTAATTGTCCCTGATAATGTGCCTGAGATGAAGTTAGTTTAATTTTGGAAAACCTGACTTGCTCCCTTTTTTAACAAAAGAAAGCCCCTTCCCTCCTGTTGAATCAGCACTAAATGAACCAGACGGTTTACTTGCTGCAGGAGGTGATTTATCCATTGGCCGATTAATTTCAGCTTATTCAAATGGCATTTTCCCTTGGTATAGCGAAGGTGAACCCATTTTATGGTGGTCACCTAATCCACGAACTATTTTTGAAGTCGAAAACTATAATCCTTCCAAGAGCTTGTGCCGTTTTACAAAAAAATCAACCTGGAAAGTTACATTAAATCAAGCCTTTGAAGAAGTCATACAAGCCTGTGCTGAACCAAGATCAGACTTAGATGGCACATGGATAACCGATGATATCGTTGAAGCGTATAACCAACTTCATAAAAAAGGTTATGCTCATTCCATTGAGGTATGGCAAGATAGTCGCCTAATCGGTGGGATTTATGGTGTTGCCATAGGAAAATTATTTTGTGGTGAATCAATGTTCAGCAGAGAATCACAAGCGTCAAAAGTTGCAATATCTTGTTTAATTAGATATTTGGACGGTTTTAACTTTCCTATTTTAGATGCGCAAATAAAAAACCCTCACTTAACCACACTTGGTTCCAAACAAATTGAGCGTAAAGATTTTATTAAAATAGTCAACCTTCAAATATGCCAGTCGAATGATGAAACTATCTGGCAAGCAAAAAAACTCAATATGAAAGAGCTTGTAACAAGGATTGTAATAGAAAAATGAGTGTTCAGAACAAGCCAATTACTTTAAGTTTTTATGTGACACCACCACATGAATGCCCATATGGCAAAGAACAACAAGCGTCCACTTTATTTCTAACGCCTGAGATTAGACCTCAAGAAGGCTATTATCAGTTACTAATTGAAAAAGGATTCCGACGCAGTGGCGATCATATTTATCGTCCCCACTGCGGKGATTGTAAAGARTGCATTTCCGTTCGCCTCAATGTGAAAAATTTYATCCCSAAYAAACAACAAAAACGRTGTRRTAAAAAAGGAAAACGTTTCACMMAAAAAATMKCKCCTGCAATCTATGACGATGAGCATTATCAACTTTATGAAAAATATATCGAAGCTCGACATCAAGACGGCGATATGTACCCTCCTTCTGTTGAGCAATATAAAGATTTTTTATTTTGTGATTGGCTAAATACACAGTATCTCGATTTTGTTGAACCTACTACGGGAAAGCTGATCGCTTGTTGTGTATTTGATGAGCTAAAAACAGGACCGTCTGCAATCTATACTTTTTTCGATCCAGAATACGCAAAATTTAGCCCTGGTCGTTTAGCTATTTTGAGCTTAATCAACAAAGCCCTACACGGGAATCAAGAACACGTTTACCTTGGTTACTGGATAAAATCCTGCCAAAAGATGTCTTATAAAGGCGAGTATAGACCGATTGAATGCTTTTCTAATGAACAATGGGTCAGTTTGAAATAGTTAATTGACGTTTTCTACCAATACACAGGTATAATGCGGCATATTTATCAAATGATAACCTGAATGAAGACCCAAATGACTATTTTCGCTGAGCTAGGCCTCAACAAAGCTATCCAAGCTAATATCAAAAAACTGGGTTACAAATCACCCACCGATATTCAAGAACAATCTATCGGTGCGGTACTGTCGCGCTCGGATACCTATGCGATTGCGCCAACAGGAACGGGTAAAACCGCCGCTTACCTTTTACCTATACTTCAGGAGCTTAGCCGAGAAGATCACTCTGCTGACGAAGTTCGCCCAATTCGAGGGCTAATCTTGGTGCCTACGAGAGAGTTGGCTCAACAAGTTGAAGAGTCTATTTCCGTATACGGTAAAGATCTTAAGTTAAGGACTATTGCGTTATTTGGAGGGGTGCGAATTGAATCACAAACTAAGCGCTTCAAGCGTGGAGCAGATATTATAGTTTCAACGCCAAAACGATTAACCGACTTAATGAAAGCGAAGGTTTTCTCATTGGAAAATATCAAGCATTTTGTTATGGATGAAGCTGATCGTTTAGTCAGCATGGGGATTCAACCGCTCCTCAATAAAATACTGGAAGCTATGCCTAAAAAGAAACAGATGGTCTTGTTTTCTGCAACCGATTCAAAAGCTCTCACTGTATTTAGTAAAGAGCATTTAAGAAATCCAAAATTTGTGAAAACAGAACAAAACCAACCTGCTTTGGAAAAAATTGTTCATACGATGTATCGTAGCTCCGTAAAAGATAAAACTAAGAATTTATGCGAATTAATACTGTTACTTAATTGCGAGCGGGCTTTAATTTTTGTGCGTACTAAAATCGGCGTTAATTTATTAACCGAACGACTTCAAGAAAAAGGCTACTCATGCCAAGGGATCCACAATGAAATTCCTCAAAAGAAAAGGTTGGAACGTTTAGCAGGGTTTAAAAACAAAGAATTCAAGTTCCTAATCGCTACCGATATTGCTTCTAGAGGTATTGATATTGATGATCTTTATTACGTCATTAATTACGATTTACCCGTAAACAGCAATGATTATATACACCGAGTTGGTCGTACCGCACGAACAGGTTCGACATCGAAACTAGCGTCAAAAGAAGTGGCAAGACAGTCTAGTGGGAAAACAAAATCTCGCGCGTCACAACGCAATATTCAAAATCAAAAACAAGATGCATCTTCAGCAACAAAGGCAAAAATAGTGAATGTATTGGGGCATGCTTTTTCTCTAGTTAGCCCAGAACAGGAAAGATTAGTTGAGAAAATATCAAAAGCTGTTGGTAAGGAAATTACCTTGGCTAGAATGCCTGTTTTAAGAAAGAACTGATCAAACTGTCGGGTTTCGCAAGCTCTACACCGACCTACGATTATTTTAAACTGTTGAGAGATACAAATTCTCGACTTTATCTCTTGCCCATTGGTTTTTACGTAGAAATTTTAAAGATGATTTAATTGACGGGTCACTTTTAAAACAATTGATATTGATTTTTTGAGCTAAACCATTCCATCCGTAATGTTCGACTAATTTCGTGACAATAGCTTCTAGCGTAACACCATGTAGTGGGTCATTTGATTGTTTTTTCGTCATATTATGAATACCAGTATATATTCTATCAATAGCTTACTTAATTAGGTATCACGGTTAATACTATGTGAGTAATTGCTAGTTCATCTTCAAGGAACGGACTTATACACCATATATTTGTATGATCTTGAATTTCTACCGCAATTTGCTCTTTAACTTTTTCTTTAAAGGTTTTCCGTTCAGATTCACTGCTACCAAGCGCCTCAAGATCTAAACTTGTAGCCCAAGAGTCTATTGCTTGCACTATGGTACGTTGTTGAAACTGCGATATAAAAGTGCAACCGTTCCAATCAGTGATAAAGGTAAATAATTTCTTTGAATTATTATTCATATATTGAGACTTGGCTTTTGTAAGTTTTAGACAAAATGTTAATTATATCTAACACTGTAGGTCGGGTAGACGAAGGAAACCAGACAAACACACTACAACTCACCCACATTGCCCACCGATAACAAATCAACATCACTCCCCCAATCCAAACAATATATCCCATTTTCAACATCACGATGAAAAGATGAGAAAGGCCAATCCTTAACACATTTCACATAACCATGTTTCACCGGATTATAATAAATGTAATCCATATGCCGTTGATAATCAACCTCATCACGAATCTGATGTTCCCAAAATCGATGTTGCCAAATCCCTCGTTCTGACTTCTTTTTCCTCGCCGCGTTGATTTGTTCCGTCTTGGGTAATTCTCGCGAGAAATTTGATTTAATTAAACGCCAGCGCGTAGAAAAATCAGCGTCGTTTACAGGTAAAGTCCATATAGTATGRARAYRWWCSRRTMWTMTRACYANCKCANMAATAATAAAAGGATGGTTAATTTTCGTTAGCTTGACAGATTGTCGTAAAAGATCGATATGATCAATTAAAAGTGTTTTGTTTCTTTCTGCCAAATTAACGGTAAAGAAAAATGTACCTCCAGCATTCCTTGCTCTTCGATATTGCATTGATTAATTCCATTTATTATTCTAAAAATAGCTTATATAAATTTGACACTCTTATCGTATCAACGAACATCCTTTTCATCTGAACGTTTGATTGTCGGGTTTCGCTAGCTCTACGCCGACCTACGGTATATCTTACCTCTTGAGTATACCAGATAGCTATTCTCTGTTTGTGCTGAACATATGAAAACAAACCAATCTTCTGACTACTCAAAATAATAAAAATGAAAAATACTGAATCCTTGCTAGACTTAGATCAACACTTTTGAAGATAAGCCCCGTCGTATGAGTTTTAGCTGACTTGTCTATTGACAATCGCTAACAATATGGCATTATTCGCCGCGACAGAAGCCCTCAATTAATGAGAAATAAACATGAGCCAAGTTGATTTTAACCGCTTGATCTTAAAAGGAATAACTTCCGAAGGTAACAAATTCAGACCGAGTGATTGGGCTGAGCGTTTGTGTGGTAATCTTTGTACCTTTAGAAACCGAAGGATGTACTATTCTCCACTACTAAGACCTGCGGTTATTGAAGGTATAAAGTGTGTCATCGTAGATGCAAAACTCAATGTCGAACACCCAGCAATTTTGCAAGATGTTGTACATTTTGCTCAAAAAAATGACTTAGTAACAGAAAAAGAAAACGAAAGCTAAATAATTAAAACGCTATCTTTGTGGAATTTATCGCATTCTAATAACAAAGCACTTAACATTTATACCCAAATGGCGCTATATTAGACACTTCTTTATGCCGTTTTATAATAAACAGGCGTTATAATAGCTAAAACTAGTCATTTAAGATAAGGAAATATCAATGAAAAAGTTCGTTACTCTGCTTCTCCCTATTGTTCTTTTAGCCGTTTCTTCTCATGTTTTTAGTGCTAAAAAAATAATGTATAAGTGGACAGATGATAAGGGCGAAATACATTATTCTGAGCGTGCTCCTAAAGGCTATGAATATAAAAAGATTACTACTTATGTTAATGAAAATGCAGTGACCAAAGTTGCACCAGAAGCAGCGCCAGCCAATAAACCCGATATTAGTGGTAAATACAATAATTGGAAAGATGAAAACTGCACAATAGCGACTCAAAATCTCGATATGCTAAGAAATACCGCTAGAATTGGTGTTGATGACGGAGATGGTGGTAAACGGTTAATGACCGATGAAGAAAAACAAGAAAAAATGGATAAAATGATGACTCAACAAACTAAATATTGTAAAAAAGAAAATTAAAATCGACTAACTTGCGATTGAAAAATCTTCTCTTGTTCTAACTATTTCATGATCGCTTTTGGATGTTTTACTTGTTTTTTGCACTGAAACATCTCTAGCATGACTCATTATGGCTAACAATTCAGCCTCTGCAGGGGCTACATCGCACGAATCAACGACCTCTTCTATACTTGCACCACGCTTCAACAATATACTCGCCTGGTGATAAGTTTTCTCTTGGCTACCGGGTTGCAGTTGAGTAATTTTATCGACTTCTACCTTAGCCATCTCTTTACCAAATAAATTCATTTTTCGCCCAATTCCAATGTTCCCGCTATTAATCGCTTTAATTTCGTTTCTCATTTGAAAAAGCWRTTTGGATTGTTGTTGTTGAATACSRWGRATTTTTGATATCACTATAACACTAGTGATGATCAGTARRGACTGGACAAGAATAAGTAGATTTGCACTAATATAGTGCTGAAATAGCCATGTWTCCATCATTTAACCTTTGCTGTATAAATGCCTCTTTWATTNCTCTWTAGCGAGRTWTAAAAGAAMCGAAATTTRATCAATTATTTAGAAAATCCATATCGTCCCACTCCTCTTCRCCYAAAAGTTTRTTTARRTCAACTAAGATGAGTAATTGCCCTTCTCGATGWGTGACWCCCTGTATAAACTTWGCMGAATCATCATTTCCTACATTTGGYGTTGAATCAATGTCCGARCGTTTTAAGTAAACCACTTCAGCTACAGCGTCCACTAAAATMCCTATCACTTGATGATCCGTTTCAATAATGACTACRCGAGTATTTTCAGTAATCTCAATTGGCGGTAATCCAAAACGTTGACAAGTATCAATAACCGTCACAACATTWCCACGCAAGTTGATAATACCTAAAACATAAGTGGGAGCACCTGGAACCGGCGCGATATCACTAAATCGCAGCACCTCCTGTACTTCCATGACGTTAATTCCATAAGTCTCATTCGCTAAGCGAAAAGTGACCCACTGTAGAATGGTATCTTCATCTGAATCGTTCTTATTACTACTGCTTGGCTCTGCGCTCACGACATAATTTCCTATCTATTCGCTAAAGGGTCAATTTATTGTCGGTAATTTGCGATTTAACCGTCTATTAACTACTTAAAGCAATAATAGTGAAAGAACAGCAAAATATATACCAACTAAAAATTAAATTAAGAAGAACGGTTACATAGCGACTCACCCATGGCTTAAGTGATAGGTGCTAATAACTTTTCTTCTATGTAAATATAGTAAAAATATAGAGATTTGCGCGTTTATTTACAAAATAACTGATTTTTAACTAATGCAGACGTTCAATTAAGTTATCCATTCCCATCATCAATTAAGAAAACAACATATTAACTAGTTATAAAGTAAAACCTTTTCTTGACCTTAAAAGCTCATCCGCGTTATATTTCGTTCAGAGCAAGAATTTGTCCTTTCAGTTATTTGGAAAAACCTTAAAACAATGAAAACCAATTTCAATATAAATATCTTACCTCCACTAGTGAAATCTAGCTTGCAAGGTAATTGGTGGCACTCTTTTATTAGTGAGAGGGGCTAAACTGTTTATAAATGAATATTACGTAATATTTTGAAACAAACTTTAAAAACCCGCTCTTAGCGGGTTTTTTTATGTCCATGGATGGACTGTATTCCGTAATGAGCCATGGATGGCGGTACGGTTATGTCCAGGGATGGACTGTATGACGAAAGAAGCCAAGGACGGCGGTTCGTCGATGTCCGTAGATGGACTGGCTATTTACAAATTAACGAGGAAAAAATAATGATTATTGTATTAAAATCAAAAGCGACCGAAGCAGATGCACAAGAAATTTTATCTGTTATTAAAAATGCAGGATTAAAGCCCTTATACATGCCTGGCGTAGAAAGGATCGTTTTAGGTGCGTTAGGAGATGAACGTATACTTGCTAACTTACCCATTAACGCGTATTCCTGCGTAGAAAGTGTCAAACCAATACTCACCAGTTATAAACAAATCAGCCGTGAAATGCAAAGTCACGATAGCCAAGTTCAGTTTGGCAATAAAATGATTGGTGGTGGTAGTTTTTGTGTAATAGCGGGTCCCTGTGCAATCGAAAATGAGGAACAAATTTTAGCATCAGCGAAAATTGTCAAAAAACACGGTGGAATGGGGTTACGCGGAGGCGCATACAAACCAAGAAGTTCACCCTACAGCTTTCAAGGGCTAGAAGAAGAAGGATTAAAACTAATGCAACAGGCGTCACAAGAGTATGGGATTCCTTGTGTCACTGAAATCATTGACGCTAGTTTGGTTGATAAAGTTGGTGATTATGTCGATGCATTTCAAGTCGGTGCTCGTAATATGCAGAACTTTCGTTTGTTAAAAGCTGTTGGACAAACACAAAAGCCGATTATTTTAAAAAGAGGTATGTCCGCGACCATTGAAGAAGTTTTGCTGGCTGCCGAGTACATTTTTAATGAAGGTAATGAAAATATTGTGATTTGCGAACGAGGCATTAGAACCTTTGAAAATGCCACTAGGAACACTTTAGATTTAAATGCTGTTGCCTATATTAAAATGAAAAGTCATTTACCGGTAATTGTTGATCCATCCCATGGAACAGGAATAAGAGAACTGGTTACACCAATGGCAAAAGCCGCCGTGGCATGTGGTGCGGATGGTATAATTGTTGAAGTACATAATAATCCTCAAGTCGCATTGTCAGATGGCATGCAATCTTTAGATGAACAAGATTTTGAAAAAATGATGAAAGGTCTATTGCCTTTTATTAAAGCTGCCGGCAAAGTGTTAGCTTAGAATAATCGTCAATTACTACCACTAGGTTCTATTAAAAAATGAGTCAATTTACAACAAACAATGACAATGGCAATGCTAACGCTCCACTGGTCAAATCTTTAACCAGAGAGTTGGCATGTCATCTAGATCCCGTAACACTTTTTGAAATTTGTATTGATCAAAATGAGAATTCAAGTGCCAATAGAATTTTATTGGAGTCATGCGAGATTAATACCCGAAAAAATCTCAAAAGTATCATCGTCAACAAATCAGCTGTACGAATAACCTGTAATAAAAATAAAGTCATTTTGAAAGCGCTGACCGATAATGGAATCAATGCATTAAAACTAATTGAAGATCATTTAGTCTTTAAATCAAAGGAACAAAAGAACGCTAATTATAAATTAACAAAGGTTGATCCCGAAACGCTTAATATTGTTTATTTAAACGCGATTCAAAAAAATAGTGGTATTGAAGAAAATCAACGATTGCTAAAGGTTACTAATCTTGACTGTTTACGACAAATCAACCAACTATTTTTCAATGACAGTCAAGATAACGAGTTTAAGAATTTTCTTTGTGGGTTGTTTTCATTTGATTTAATTGATAATTTTGAAAACCTTCCCGAAGTATCGGCATCGCTTAATCAATGCCCTGACTATGTCTTTTATTTAGCCGAAGAATTGCTGGTTATCGATAATGAAAATCAGCACCTACGTATTTACATGAATATTTTTTCCGGTGAAAATCAAAAAAATATTTATTATGACTTATCTCGGAAGATTGAAACACGCATTCAACAAATACGATTAACTGAAGAGAAAGTCAAAATAAAAGAGAGAAAAACTGATAAACCGGGCAATGATGAACTTATCAATGATCTACTTAGCAATAATCTAGCTAGTAACAGTCAGGATAATGTAATATCAGTCAATCAAACCGATCAAGAGTATAGTGACTGTGTTAAAAAACTTAAACAACAAATCATTGATGGAAATGTTTTTCAAGTCGTTCCTTCTCGCACATTTTCCTTAAAATGTAACAATGAAATATCCAGTTATAGGCACCTACGTGAAAGTAATCCAAGTCCCTATATGTTTTTTATGCTCGATCAAGATTTTATTTTATTTGGCGCATCACCTGAAAGCGCATTAAAATTTACTACATCGAGTAACGCTGTAGAGCTTTACCCTATCGCCGGAACACGAGCACGAGGAAGACATTTAGATGGCAGTATTGACCACGATTTAGACAAGCGATATGAAATTGAATTAAAGCTCGATCAAAAAGAATTAAGTGAGCATATGATGCTAGTCGATTTAGCGCGCAATGATATTGCACGTATTTCAGAACATGCTTCGATTGAAATCCCAAGACTTTTGGAGATCGATCGATACTCGCAGGTAATGCATTTAGTCTCTTGCGTTAAAGGCCAATTAAAAAAACATCTAGATTGTTTTCATGCCTACCAAGCTTGCATGAATATGGGAACACTCACCGGAGCACCAAAAATAAAAGCAGCGGAACTAATTAGACAGGTCGAAGGTTCWCGCAGAGGAAGTTATGGTGGTGCTGTCGGWTATATCAATTCTTATGGYGACATGGAYACTTGYATCGTTATMCGAAGYGCWTATTGCARGRATGGGRTYGCYCATATWCAAGCSGGKGCMGGCGTTGTTTAYGATTCAGATCCCGCATCYGAGGCACGCGAGACYAGACAGAAAGCTCAGGCRGTWATAAACGCCATTCAGCAAKCCAATAAAGTACAAATRAMATGAATMATATTGACAAAAWAAATTCAGAATTAGCCAACTACAAAATTATCATGATCGAYAAYTTTGACTCCTTTACCTATAACTTAGTCAATCAACTMGAAACATTTGTTGAKGAAGTRCAKGTTTATCGAAACGATACYTCMGTAGAAAATATTACAAAAGTATGCGAAGAAGCNANNAACAAAGTGATGMTTGTTATTTCKCCTGGCCCTGGCTCCCCAAAAACGGCGGGCAACGTGTTAGAGCTTTTGAAATCAATAAAAGGAAGGTATCCTATTCTGGGCGTTTGCTTAGGTCATCAAGCGATTATAGAAAGCTACGGCGGTACTGTTGGACATGCCAAAGAAGTGGTACATGGAAAATCGCATAAATTGGATATTACTTCAAACGGTAAAATACTTTTTTCTGGAATCACTCCATTTTATGCGGCTAGATACCACTCTTTAGCGGCAACGACGATGCCAGAAAATCTTGAAATTTTGGCATATTGTGGTGAAGAGGTAATGATGGTTAGAGAAGCTCAGGATAAAATTATAGGTTTACAGTTTCATCCGGAATCTATTTTGACACCGAATGGTTCTGAATTAATTAAAAGAATATTAATAAATATAATCAGTTAGGTTATCAGGAAAGAACAAGGTTTAACTTATGCCAAATAAAACACTTGAAAAACTATACGCGGGAAATTCTCTTAGCCGTGAAGAAAGTTATGATATTTTTAGCAAGGTCATCACCGGTACGATGGACTCTCATTTAATCACTAGTTTGTTAATCGCCTTAAAAATAAAAGGAGAAACACCTCTAGAAATTTCAGGTGCAGTTCAAGCATTAAAAGAAAATGCGATCCTTCTACCAACATCAAATCAGACTATTTCTGACTCTTGTGGCACCGGTGGATCGGGGAAGAATACGATTAACATTTCGACCATGGTCGCATTTGTTTTAGCCGAGTATGGATTAGCCATCGCCAAACATGGCAATCGTTCTATTTCATCGCAATGTGGATCTGCCGATGTCTTGGAATCACTAGGGATTAATATTAATTTGACGCCTGAACAAGCAGATATTTGTTTGCATAAAACCAACTTCACATTTCTATTTGCTCCCGATTATCATCCTGGAGTAAAGCATGTTATGCCGGTCAGGAATACATTACAAACGCGAACCATTTTTAATCTTTTAGGTCCATTAATCAATCCTGCATCACCAAAATATCAATTGATGGGAATCTATTCTAAAGATTTATGTTTTGCGGCTGCTGAATCGTTACGTCTTTCTGGTTGCCTAGGCGCGATGGTGGTTAACAGTGGTGGTTATGATGAAATTACCTTACATAATGAAACCAACGTTGCAGAATTAAGCGATGGCGTTATTTCAGAATATCAAATTTCGCACAAAGATTTTGGTTTACCAAAAACGGAATCTAGCCACATCGCTGGGCAGGCTCCAGATGTTAATAAACAAATATTAGAAGATGTTCTATCGGGCAATATTAGTGACGGAAAAAACCGATCCATAGCCTATACAATATCTGCTAATGCGAGTGCACTTCTGAAAATAAATAACAAGGTAGATAGTTTAAAGGAAGGTGCGGAATTAATTATGAATCTACTAGAAACTGGGAAATGTATGGCGAAAGTTAATCAAGTGGCCAAATTAACTCAAGAATATAAGTTAACTCAAGAAGCTTGTGTGGAAAGGTAGCATTTTATTATGAGCGATGTTTTAGATAGAATAATCAAACATAAACGATTGGAAGTGGATGAACGTATCAAGTCACGACCGTTGGCAATAATAACTGAAAATTTAAAACAATCAGATCGAAGCCTGTATTCAAACATTTATGAAAAATCCGTCAATAAGAATCAACCTGCGTATATTTTAGAGTGCAAGAAAGCTTCACCGTCAAAGGGGTTAATCAATAAAACATTTGATTTAAACAACATCATTAACATCTACGACAAATACGCTAGTGGCATTTCAGTATTGACAGATAACCATTTCTTTCAAGGGCGCTTTGAGTACTTAACACAGGCAAAGGCTTTGACAGGCCTACCCATATTATGCAAAGATTTTTTTATCGATAGTTATCAAGTTTATGAAGCGCGTTATTTCGGTGCAGATGCCATACTCCTCATGCTTTCAGTTTTAGATGATAACACTTATAGACAACTGGCTAAAATAGCATCTGAACTTTCACTTGATATTCTAACCGAAGTCCATGATGAGGAAGAACTAAAGCGCGCAATAGAATTAGATGCGAAAATTATAGGGATCAACAATAGAAACTTGAAAGACCTTTCTATTTCGCTATCAACAACAAAAACATTAGCGCCAAAAATAAAAAACTTAGATAAATCGAACACAAAAACATTAATCATTTCCGAATCTGGAATTAGCAGTCATAGCGATATCAATAAACTATCCAATATCGTTGATGGCTTTCTGGTTGGTTCTCATTTAATGGCAAGTGATAATTTACATCAATCTTGCAAACAATTATTATTCGGAAAAATTAAAATATGTGGTTTAACACGAATAGAAGATGTAGAGAACACAAACAATTCTGGCGCAACTTATGCGGGCTTAATATTCTATAAAGGATCGAAACGTGTAATAGATTTAGCCGCAGCTCTTTCTATTATCAATAACGTCGATTTAAATTTTGTTGGCGTATTTGTTAATGAAGATCTAGATATAGTCATTCATATAGCCAATCAAATAAACTTATTTGCGGTTCAATTGCACGGTCAAGAAGATGAATCTTATATTTCTAGTTTAAAAAGCATATTACCCAATATTGAGATATGGAAAGCCGTACCTATTAATGAAAATACGACAACACAATCTTTAGCTGAACAAATAAATCGGTGCGGTGCTGATAAAATTTTGCTGGACACACAGACCAATGCATTCGGTGGAACGGGTGAACGTTTTAATTGGAAGATCATCAAACAATTAGATAGCGTTCTAAATAAAAATAGACAAGTAAACAAAGATGTAGTCCTTGCCGGTGGGTTGTCCGATAGTAATATAGATCAAGCAAAAAATTATGGGTGTAATATTCTGGATGTAAATTCAGGTATCGAAATTTCACCCGGTATAAAATCTAAAGAAAAAATGAAGAATTTATTTAATCAGATAGCATCTAGGAATACAGGTAATGAATAAAATTGGAAATTCAATAGCATCTGAGTCTGGAACTGAGTCTAGATTGCAATCTAGAACAGATTCAGAACAACCTATCCTAGACCGCTACTTTGGGGAATTTGGTGGGATGTTTGTCCCAGAACTATTAGTTCCTGCACTATTGGAATTAGAGAAAGCTTTTGTGAATTCACAATCAGACGAAGAGTTTAAAAGTGAATTTGAAGATTTACTAACCAACTATGCTGGTCGCCCTACTCCATTAACTTTAACCCGAAATTTTTCACCTAATAAAAAGGTTAAAATATATTTAAAACGAGAAGATCTTTTACATGGAGGCGCACATAAAACCAATCAAGTTTTAGGCCAGGCTTTACTAGCAAAAAGAATGGGTAAGAAAAAAATCATTGCTGAAACAGGTGCGGGTCAACACGGCGTTGCCACCGCAATAGCATGCTCACTATTAGGTTTAGAATGTAAGATCTATATGGGTGAAAAAGATTGCCAACGCCAACAACCTAATGTCTATCGCATGGAATTAATGGGTGCAACCGTCATTCCCGTTACTGCCGGTAGTGGTACTTTAAAGGATGCCGTGAATGAAGCTTTAAGAGACTGGACAAGCTCTTACAAAGATTCTCATTATCTTTTGGGCACTGCAGCAGGACCACACCCCTTTCCCACAATGGTAAGAGAATTTCAAAAAATGATAGGCATAGAAGCCAAACAACAATTAAAAAAACAAGCGAACTGTTTACCCGATTACGCAATTGCTTGTGTTGGCGGCGGATCAAATGCCATTGGTTTGTTTGCTGATTTTATTGATGATACTTCCGTTAAGCTAGTCGGCGTAGAACCCGCCGGAAAAGGGTTAGATACTAATCAACATGGTGCTACTTTAAATAAAGGCAAAAAGGGAATTTTACATGGTACTCATACCTTTGTTATGCAAGACAGTGATGGACAAATCGAAGAGTCTTATTCTGTTTCAGCCGGATTAGATTATCCAGCCGTAGGACCGCAACACGCATATTTAAAAGAAATTGGACGCGTCCAATACGAAGCTGTCACAGATGAACAAGCTCTATCTGCTTTTAAATATCTTTCGCGATGCGAAGGGATTATTCCGGCGCTAGAATCTTCACACGCTCTCGCCTATGCTTATAAATTGGCGCAAGAATTGACGGAAGAAACGATTATCTTAGTCAATCTATCGGGGCGGGGCGACAAAGATCTTGAATACGTTCGTTCACTCGAGTTATCGAAAATAGAAAACCTAGGAGAAATAAAATGAGCAATCGCTACCAGTTTCTTTTTAAGCAATTAAAACAAAAAAATGAACGGGCTTTTGTACCTTTTGTGACTCTTTGTGATCCAAATTACGACCTCAGCTTAAAGATTGTTCGTACGCTAATTGAAAGTGGAGCAGATGCTTTAGAGCTAGGGCTTCCTTTCTCCGATCCGGTTGCTGATGGATTAGTTATTCAACAAGCTTCCATTCGTGCGTTAAAATCCGGCGCTAGTATCGACAATTGTTTTCGGTTAATCGAAACTATCAGAAAAGAATACCCCGACATTCCGATTGGCTTACTAGTTTATTCAAATCTTGTTGTTTGCAATTCGATAGAAAGTTTTTATTTGAAAGCTAAAAATGCAGGTGTCGATTCGGTATTAATTGCTGATGTTCCCTTTTTGGAATCACAACCTTTTACCAATGAAGCAAACAAGCTAGGAATTCAACCTATATTCCTTGCGCCACCAAATGCCTCTAAAAAATTATTAAAATCAATTGCAAGTGAAGCAAAAGGTTATATCTATTTATTGAGCAGAGCTGGTGTTACTGGAACAGATGTATCCGTAGAAATGCCAATAACAAATGTCCTCAAACAATTGTCTGATTATAATGCTCCTCCTAGTCTTTTAGGATTTGGCATTTCTAATACAAACCAAGTAGAGGAAGCTATTAAAAGTGATATTGGTGGTGTTATCAGTGGCTCAGCAGTCGTTTCTATTATTGCTAAAAATCTAGAAAACGAATCTAAATTGATTGAACAACTGGGAGAATTTATTGCGGATATGAAACAAGCAACCCGTTAATTGGGGTCCCTTTTCTTAACGTTATAAACTTCGATCCAATCTCCAGCAGAACGAGTGCCAATGCCTTTTTTGAGTTGAGCTTTAATGGGTTCAAAATGAAATAAACTCGTTTGTTGTTCAGCGTAATGTTTTACTTTTTCAGAAACAAAAATCTGGCCCGGTTCAGCCATTGATTCTATACGCGATGCCATACTCACTGCATTCCCTTCAAGATCAGAATTATCTGTCACTTCATTATGCACGATAGTCACTTGCCCTAAATCAATTCCAATTCTTAATTCAAATTGTGCGGCCATTAAAACATCTCTAACCATCCAAGCACATTCAACGGCAGCATTCGCATTTTTAAAAGTTGCTCTCAGTGAATCGCCCTCCATATTAGGATAGCTTGCATTCCATCTTGCTAAAATGGGTTTTAACAATCCTCTAAACAAAGATAGCTTTTCCTTAATAGTCGCATCATTCCATTGTGTGAAATCTTTTAAATCAATAAACAAAACACTAAAATTTCTAATTTGATCAATTTCATATTCAGCTGCTAGCTCTAACAATCTAGGCCAAAATCGATCTTTAATTCCTGCAACCGCTTCTTTTAATTCTTTTTGCATCTTTCGATCAGCACGCAGAGAAAGCTGAGCATTTTGAATCCGACTTGCCTCTTCTTTTAGCGACGTTTCTAAATCTTCAATCGCAAACGAACCGGCTTCATCCACCACTAATTGAACTAACGCACCACCCGCAACATCTTTAACCGATCTCAAGCGCAATGAAACTCCCCAATGACAAGCCTGCAAGTGTTCGATAAGAATGGGTAACGTCGCAATTTCTGTATTGGTTAGTCTAAAATCGTATTTCAAATCAATGGTTAAACACTCAGCATACATGCGTTCAAATTCATGAGGTGCATATTGGGTTTTATCATTTGAATCTTGATCCCAATAGGCAAATTCGCATCGAATCCCGCTAATGTCCCAACCAATGGAGTTAATATTAAACAATGTGACATCGGTTATGTTAGCTTTTGATAAATTCGCGTCGGATAAATTTGCACCACTGAGATCACATGATTTCAAATTCGCAGACTCAAAAATAACACCTGAAAGATCCAAAGATGACAAGTTAACTCTGCTTAAATTAGCATTTCTAAATTGTGCGTTCTTCAATATCGTGGCGGCTAACAAGGCAGAGGAAAGATCCGCATCATTAAAAATAGCTTTTGATAAATTGGCGCCGCGTAAATCGACTCTTTGCAAACTCGCATTACTCAAATCTTTTCCGCTTAAATTTTGTTTTCGTAAATCACACCCATCAAGATTAATACCTCTTAAATCAATGCTTTGTAGGTCAATACAACTTAAATCTGTATTAACGATCATGGTTTTCTTAAAGGAAGCGGTTAGAAAGTTTACGTCATTAAGCAAGCATTTTCTGAAGGAGGTTAACTCGAGTTTGGTTGCAATCAGTTTTGCACGACTAAAGTCGCAATGGGTAAATTCAGAACCCGTTAGGTCCGCTGAAATAAAGCTAGTACCACGTAAATTACAGTGATAGAAGTGACAGTTTATAAACTGAACATTAGAAAAATCTAGGCCTGACAATTCTAAATCATGAAAATCTTCGTCTTCAAAGACTATGTCTGAATTTTTATTAGCTTGCTTCCATCCTGGCCAAATAACAGGATCAAGTAATGCTAAGGGTTCCGATAAGACCACAGGTTCAATATAAGTTGATGATTCGACTTGGTTTTTTCTTAATGTATGTATCGTATTTAGCATTGACTAGTGTATTTGTTGTTATTCCTGAGCACAAAACAATTAGTGAACAAGCTGTTAAAAAGCTTAATCCTTTCAAGCTGGACAACTATGTTCTTGAAAGAGTTAAATATTAGAACACTTTATTTCAATAATATCAATAAGTAACATGAGTTTCTTAAACTAGTTTATAGTCTACGCTAGCTATTTAAAAATAGCTTCTCTCAATAAACTAATCTCATCCCTATGTTTAGCCGCTTTTTCAAATTCAAGATTTCTTGCCGCTTCCATCATTTTATTTTCAAGTTCTTTTATCGCTTTACTCGCTTGGGCTGGTGTTCTGACTTTATATTCCGCTGATTTTTCGGCTACTCTTCTTTGTTTTGATAGTTGAGAAACACTAAATTTCTCGCCGGTTTGCATAATGTCGTCAATCCCCTTAGTGACTCCAACCGGTGTTATATTATTATCAAGATTATGCTGATGTTGAATAACTCGTCGCCTATCAGTCTCATCTAATGCTCGCCGCATTGATCCAGTAATTTTATCCGCATACAAGATCGCTCGTCCATTGAGATTTCTTGCCGCCCGTCCAATGGTTTGTATCAATGAGCGCTCTGACCTTAAAAAGCCTTCCTTATCGGCATCTAAAATAGCGACTAAAGATACTTCTGGCATATCTAAACCTTCACGTAATAAGTTAATGCCTACTAACACATCAAACACGCCTCTACGCAAATCTTGGATAATTTCCATTCTCTCTACGGTATCAATATCCGAATGTAAATAACGAACTCGCGCGCCATGTTCTGTCAAATAATCGGTTAAATCCTCAGCCATCCGTTTGGTTAGAGTGGTCACTAAAACTCGTTCGTTAATCGCCGCCTTTTTTCTTATTTCTGAAAGTAAATCATCGACTTGGGTTGATACTGGACGAATTTCGACTTGTGGATCCAGTAAGCCTGTCGGTCTAACAACTTGCTCGACAATTTGCCCAGAATTTTCTTTTTCGTAATTAGCTGGTGTTGCCGATACAAAAATAGTTTGCGGTGCAAGAGCTTCAAACTCGTCAAAGCGAAGCGGGCGGTTATCGAGTGCAGAAGGTAATCGAAATCCATATTCCACTAAATTTTCTTTTCGCGATCGATCACCTTTATACATTGCGCCAATTTGAGAAACCATCACATGGGATTCATCAATAATTAATAGTGCGTCTTTAGGTAAGTAATCAAAAAGTGTTGGGGGATGTTCACCCGGTTTTCTCCCCGACATAAATCGAGAGTAATTTTCAATTCCAGAGCAATATCCTAACTCCTGCATCATTTCAATATCAAAACGAACTCTTTGTTCTAGACGCTGATACTCGACTAGTTTGTTCATTTCTTCAAATTGAACTAAACGACTTTTTAGCTCAACCTTAATTTCTTCGATTGAGTCTAATATGGTTTGCCGAGCTGTAACGTAGTGAGACTTGGGGAAAATAGTAGCTCTAGGTAGCTTTTTAAAAACTTCTCCCGTCAATGGATCAAACAAACTGATATTATCAACCTCTTCATCAAAGAGTTCTATACGAATTGCATTTCTCTCTGATTCCGCAGGAAAAATATCAATTACATCCCCTCTTACACGGTAAGTCCCGCGCTGGAGATCGGTGTCATTTCTAGTAAATTGTAATTCGGCTAATTTAATTAAAATGGCTCGTTGACTAATTTTATCGCCAAGCTTTAGATGCATCACCATGCCATGAAACTGCTTGGGATCACCTAACCCATAAATAGCAGATACTGACGCGACAATTATGGAATCTCTGCGCTCTAATAACGCTCGAGTAGCCGATAGTCGCATTTGCTCAATATGATCATTAATCGACGCATCCTTTTCGATGAAGGTATCACTACTAGCGACATAAGCTTCCGGTTGATAGTAGTCGTAATAAGATACAAAATATTCCACCGCATTCTCTGGAAAAAATGATTTCATCTCTCCATACAATTGAGCAGCTAGCGTTTTATTCGGCGCCAAAATGAGCGTTGGTCTGCCAGTTTTTTGGATGATATTAGCGACGGTAAAGGTTTTACCGGATCCGGTTACGCCTAAAAGAGTTTGATGACTTAATCCATTCTCTAATCCTTCCATCAGTTCTTCAATCGCTTTGGGTTGATCGCCAGCAGGTTTGAAAGGAGATTTTAAGTTAAATTTTTGTGTCATTTTGTTCCATTGGGGTCAATTTGGTTCATAGTATTACTTTTAGATCTATCTTATTTTATTCGCTGTCGGTTACAATTACCATGTTATTCATAGATGGTTCAGTATTCAGTGATAAATCAGTATCCAGTAAAAATATACAAATGAGGCTTAAAATCGTGGAAATCCAACTTTCTAACCGAATCAAAAAAGTTAAACCATCTAGCACCTTAGCGGTAGCCGCAAAAGCAGCAGAATTGCGAGCGCAAGGAAAAGATATTGTCGGTTTAGGAACGGGAGAACCTGATTTTGATACGCCAGATCATATTAAACAAGCTGCTATTGATGCAATCAATACCGGTCAAACGCGATACACAGCGGTTGATGGAACCCCAGCCTTAAAACAAGCGGTTATTAATAAATTCAAACGAGACAATAATTTCGACTATGAATCTAATCAAGTTTTAGTCTCTAGCGGAGGAAAACAAAGCTTTTTTAACCTCTGCCAAGCGTTATTAAATGAAGGGGATGAAGTTATTATTCCAGCGCCCTACTGGGTGTCTTACCCGGATATGGCTATTCTGGCAGATGCAACTCCGGTAATAATTGAGACCAATATCGATAATGATTTGAAGATAACGCCAGCCCAGTTAAAAAGTGCCATCACCGACAAAACAAAACTATTTGTTATCAATAGTCCCAGTAATCCTAGCGGATTGGCTTACTCCGAAGGAGAGTTGAAAGCGCTCGGCGAAGTACTTTTGCAACACCCAAATATCATAGTTGCCACCGATGATATGTATGAACATATTCTTTGGGAAGCCAATAGTTTTGTTAATATTCTAAATGCTTGCCCTGCGCTTTATCCGCAAACGGTTGTTTTAAATGGTGTTTCTAAAGCGTATGCGATGACAGGATGGCGAATTGGCTATGCAGCGGGACCAGCTAAACTAATTGCCGCTATGAAAAAAGTACAATCGCAAAGCACATCTAACCCAGCGTCCATTTCTCAAGCTGCAGCTGTTGCGGCTCTAGATGGCGATCAATCATGCATAACTCCGATGTTGAAAGCTTTTAAAGAAAGACATGATTTTGTAGTGGCTGAGTTAAACTCAATTGAGGGCTTCAAATGTCTTCAAAGTGATGGAACTTTTTATGCCTTCCCCGACGCAACCAAATTGATACAAAAAGTAGGTTGTAAGGATGATACTGATTTAGCCGAGTTACTTCTCAGTGAAGTCGGTTTAGCGTTAGTGCCGGGTAGTGCTTTTGGTGCAAAAGGTCATTTAAGACTTTCTTATGCGGCATCAATGGATACATTAAAAGATGCGATTGCACGATTAAAGACGTTTTCTGCAAAATATTTTTAATTCACAATGCTCTGATATTAGTAGGTTCTGAATCTTTTTTAAGGACTGACTACTTATACGCGATATGCTAAAATGCGATTTAACCCTATAAAAATAGGGTGGAAATGTTCGTAAAAGGAAAAAACAAAAATGAATGTCGTTTGTTTGGATTTAGAAGGTGTGCTAATCCCTGAAATTTGGATCGCTTTTGCAGAGAAAACAGGCATTGAAGCCTTAATGGCAACCACTCGGGATATTCCTGATTACGACGTATTAATGAAGCAAAGACTCAGTATTCTCGAAGAACACAATTTAAAACTTGCAGATATTCAGTCTGTAATATCAACCCTTGAACCCATGGAAGGCGCACTGAATTTTCTGGATAGCCTCCGCGAGAGCTATCAGCTTATTATTCTTTCTGACACTTTCTACGAGTTTGGGACACCTTTTATGGCTCAGCTCAATCAGCCAACCCTCTTTTGTCATAAATTGATAGTCGATCAGGAGGGAGGTGTTAAAGATTACCAACTACGGCAACCTGATCCAAAAAGGAAATCCGTTAAAGCGCTCCACGATCTCAACTTTAAAGTGATTGCCGCAGGTGATTCTTATAATGATACCAGTATGCTAGATGAAGCCGATGCAGGCTTTTTGTTCCGGGCGCCCGATAATGTTATTGCGGAATTCCCTCAATATCCTACTGCGACCAGCTACTCAGGGTTGAGAACACTTATAGATTCCGCATCATCAAGTTTTTGAGTGCTTCCGCTCTAGTGTTCTAATTGGGGGTAGTGACAAGTTAAATATCGGGGGGGGGGGAAATCTGTTTTAGCGTATTAAATCATTTTTAACTTCGTCAGATCCTTTTTCCTGCATTCGCGGGTTCAGCCTTTTACTTCGTTCGTTGGAAAATGCAATTGCAGTGCTGTTATCATAAGCAAAGCAGCCTAAAAGACATTTATTCAATTAATTTATAACCAAATACCATAATTTAATCGATTCTTACTTTAACAAAAAATTCTCTCAAATTTAAACAAATCAAACCTTCTGTAGCTATTCACCAAACCCAAACAACCTCTCGACACCAATAAACTAGCCTTGTAGATAGCGATTTTGAGCAAAAGAAAATAATTAAAAAAAATAACCTAAAAAAATTCAAATTGAAGGTTGACCACTGGATCATCATCCACTATTATAGCGCTCCCTCATATAGAGGGTTGTAGTTCCCCCTTAGCTCAGCTGGTTAGAGCGACGGACTGTTAATCCGCAGGTCCCCCGTTCGAATCGGGGAGGGGGAGCCAAATATCTTGGTTTCCAAGTAAAAAGCCTCTTTATTGAGGCTTTTTTATGTCCAAGGATGGACGGTCAGGATTTTGCTCCCGGCAAATCCTAAGTACCTACATCCATGTAGGCAATTCCGTAAAGGAGCCATGGATGACGATCTAGCGTTGCCTTTTATGAAGTGAGGGTTATAATCCTAGATTAGTACGCCCGACTCTCAAGTAATTTGTCATTATGATTAAGACCTCTCTCTCACAATCCTTAATAAAAATACTTTCTCAGTACCCACAATATAAACTGAGCTTGCTGATCACTAGTTTATCTTTAGTAGTCATGCTGCTAGCGCCTGAAAGTATAAAATTATTACGCTACGAATCCAATAACGTTAGTGATGGCGAATTATGGCGAATAATTACGGCTAATTTCTGCCATAGCAATTGGAATCATTGGATGCTAAATATTGCGGGACTATGGTTAATGGATATTTTTTACCAACCCGTTCTTAGTCAAAAAATTCGAGCCTATTTACTATTATTTTGTATCGTTCTAAATGTATTGTTATTACATTGGTTTATGAACCTTCACTGGTATGTTGGTCTATCCGGTGCGCTTCATGGTTTTTTAATTGGTGGTGCTCTTTTATCATGGAATAATGGAAAATGGATTAACTTATCCATTATTGTTTTTACTGTCGGAAAACTAATCGCTGAAAGTTTTTGGCAAATAAATGCTGAAACCGAAAAATTGATTAATGCCAATGTGGTAGAGGAAGCTCATTCATTTGGTGCTTTATCTGCTTTTATATTTTTTATTCTTTGGTATCTCTTAAACCTGAATTCAAGGAATAGAAAAAAAGGTTAATAGCCAGAAACTATTAACCTTTTCGATAATGTTGTTTATTTACAACATTATCTTACTATGATTTTTTGCAATAGTCGCAACACCTATCCCTTTAACGCTTGCTAACTCTTCAATCGCTTTAAAGTCTCCATGCTTTTTTCTGTACATAATAATAGCTTGCGCTTTAACTAAACCAACACCCTTTAAAGCAGCTGCGATATCTTTAGCACTGGCTTTATTTAGATTAATTTTAGTGATTGAGGTGCTCGAAGATTGCTTCGCTTTTACATTCGCGCTTTTTGCTTCTGTAGGGAATGAAATCGCAACAACAAGTGATAATAGTAATACGGTTAATAAGTTTTTCATAATTCTGCTCCATGATTTTATGAGTTAAAAATTGATTGCCTCAAGGCAGGAGAGATATTATAGGTTTGATTATAGGATGGCTATAGGGAGGCAAGGCTTTCAGATATATCGCACAAAGCTTTAAGAGGATCGGATGCTTGAGTAATGGGTCTGCCGATAACAAGATAGCTTGAGCCCGCTAATATAGCCTTCTCTGGCGTCATTATTCTAGTTTGGTCATCGGATGAAGAATTAGCGGGTCTAATCCCAGGAGTAATTAATGCAAATGATTTTCCTAAAATCTTAGTTAATTGCTCCGCCTCTTTTGCTGAACAAACGACTCCATCTAAACCACTATCTTGCGCTATTTTAGCTAAATGTGTCACTTGCTCAGGTAAACTTCGCTGATAGCCTAGCTCTCCAAATGTTTCTTCATTCATACTGGTTAAAACAGTGACTGCGATCAATAAGGTTTTTCGAACTTCAACATTGCTGCCGTTTGTGAGGTTTAAATCTTTTTGTTCTTGGTAATGTTCATCTAGTGCCTTCTTTGCGGTTTGCATCATTTCACGACCACCCGTTGCATGAATGTTTACCATCCACACGCCCAATTTAGCGGCAGCGACACAAGCTTTAGCCACCGTGTTTGGAATATCGTGAAATTTAAGATCTAAAAAGACATCAAAGCCTTTATTTATTAATAACGTTACCCATTCTGCCCCAAATAAAGTAAACATTTCTTTGCCTACTTTTAATCGACATCGATTGGGATCCAATTTTTCGACAAGCTCTAGCGCCTTTTGCTTGTCATCAAAATCTAGAGCAACGATAATTACATTTTTATCTTTATTTTTATTCTTTTTTTCTTGCTCAGCTTGCATCTTTAACTATTCCCCTTCCAACCCTTGAATTGGTTTAATACTTCCCCAATTTTGACAACTTGGACACTGCCAAAATAACGATTTAGAATCAAAGCCACATTGATTACATTGGTAAACAGGCTTATTAGCTAAAAGTTTCTCGACAACATCTTTAAGTATCATCAAACTAGGTTTTGCTGTTTCACTGGCGTGTCCAACGTGTAATTCGATTAATTGCTTTAACCCTCTAATAGAAGGATGAAGTTGCATTTGTTTTGCAATAAATTCAGCGGCTGCGCGGTCGCCTGCGATTGAATCTACAGATTTTGATCGTAAAATATCGGCATAAGTCAAAATAGTCGAAATTCCCGCGCCACGATTTAATGCATCCTGTAAGAAAAATAACAGTCCTCGTTGATCGTTTATTTGAACAAAACAATTAACAATTAATGGTAGAGCTTCTGGYAAAAATGCGATGTCTCTTTTTRCTARCTCGCTAAAACTCTTWATWGCTTTTTTATATCGTTCTTTAGARTAATGWATTTGYCCGCTAATCAARGTTGCCCTTACACTTGTAGTGTCAGCTTGTAGCGCTTTTTTAATAAAGTTAACGGCATCTTTATAGTGCTTTTTTTGTAATGATTCTTCAGCAAGCTCACAATAAAAATGAGTGATTTCTTTTTTGATTTGAGGGTTATCCGAACGGGCAATTTTATCAGCTATCGCGATTGCTTTTTGCCAATCTTTAGTTTTTTGATATATGGCTAATAATTTTGCGAGACTAAGTTCTTTGTGGAAACTATCTGTACTTAATTCTTTAAAAATATTTTCGGCTCTATCTAAAAGACCCGCACTCATGTAGTCCAATCCTAACTCGAGTAAAGATTGTTTCCTTTCATCCGTAGATAATGAAGGCCTAGCTATCAAATTTTGGTGAATTCGTATTGCCTTATCAACTTCACCTCTTTTCCTAAATAGATTACCTAAAGCTAAATGAGTTTCTAAAGTTTCAGAATCGACCTCTAACATACTAACGAAAGTATCGATTGCTTTATCGGACTCTTCATTTAGAAGATAATTTAAACCTGTGAAGTAGCTTTTAGAAAGTCCTCTGCGTCGCTTATTAGAGGTTTTTCCCATTTGCGTTTTACCATTACGATAGCCAAAATACCACGCAATTGGCAATAAAAAGGCAACCATTATTAGTAAATCAGTCATAGCACTTCTGTCATAGCAACTGGGTTAGTTTGTCTAAGTAACTAATACTCATCTCTGATGGGTAAATCTCGCAAGTTTTTAATCTCTTTATCTTTCAATTGGAGAATACGCTTACTTTTAGCTAGCTGTAGTTTGGCACTAATTAATCCCATTAACATAGAAAAAGATCCTAACAGAAATCCAAAGACAAATAGAAAAATCATTAACCAATTTAAAGGCCAAGTAAACTCACTCAAAATATAGTCAACCTTCACCAAAGAGTCATTCTGAGAAAAAAATAGAGCAGAAGCTAATAACATAGCTATAAATAGAATAATGTAAATTAGTTGTCTCAATTGATAGAATCCTGAACCAAACCTTTAGAGGTAGTTTACCTAACTCTAGGAATAACAGCTAATCGAATATGAATTCTTTATAAAGAATTCATCCATGGACATAACCGTACCGCCATCCATGGCTCCTTACGGAATACCGTCCATCCTTGGACATAAAAAAAGCCCCTAAAAGGGGCAATTGACGACAACTAAAGTTTAAAAAGGAAACTGCAGACTGGAAAATCGCAGATTATTAAGTTTTAAGGTCTGTAAAAATCTCGGTAAGACGACTATGCAACATTTTCTATACTTTCTTCTATTTCAGACACTATGTGATAACCAGCTTTAATAATTTGGCTTTCGATTAACTCGTTATCAGAACATTGATTATCAGTATTACTAGGAAGGTGGACGTCGCCACAATTTGAACACGCTTCTACTCGCATGCGTCCTTTGCAAAAAATAGTCCATTGATGGCTTGTTTCGGGTTTAGTTTCAATCATTGAAAACCTCTTAATTGATATCCATTTCTTAATAAGTACAAGTTACTGAAGCTAATTATAGAGATGTAATAAATATTATTAAGTCGATTTTGTAACCGAAGGAACTAAGAGATATCTTAAACCTATGTGAGATATTTCTCACATAGGTTGTTTTTGTTAATAAACGAGGTACAACTTTAAGCCTTACAATCCTAAAATAGCAGAGTATATATTTAACCCCGAAAGCGCAATTATCACAATCCAAGTAACCAATGTACCGCTAACTCTACCAAGAGAAGTCCCACTCGACTGTCCATATCCCCACGCATGTAAAAGCCTTCCAATAACTAAAGAGGCGCCGATAATATGAACATAAATTGAAGCCCAAGAATTCAACTCTAATATCGCCAATAGAATTAAAGCAATTGGAACATATTCTGCGAAATTGGCCTGTACGCGACAAGCCAGCTGTAGTTTCTCATTTCCGCCATCACCGATTCCAATCGATTTACTTTTCCTAATTCCAACAATTTTAAATGACAAAGTAATAAAAGTAAGCCCTAAAAGTCCTGCATAAAGTGCGGTAATAATTAACATAATGATTCTCCTGTTTGTTGTTTTACTGGTTTTGGGTCTATTGGTCTGGTCTATTGTAAGAATGATATTAGTTGTTGTTGTGTTAAATTTTCACTATTTGAAATGAACTAATTACCTTTAACAACTCTTCCTCACTAATTACCTCAATATCCAATTCAATTGCTTTTTTAAGTTTAGAACCAGCCGATTCCCCGGCAACTACACAAGTCGTATTTTTAGATACACTACCACTCACTTTAGCCCCCAGAGTTTGCAATATTGCTTTGGCATCATTTCGCTTTAATTGTGACAAAGTTCCAGTCAAAACCCAAGTTTGATTTGAAAGAGGTAATTCGGATTCATCTTTAGGTTTTATTTCAGGCCAGTTTACTCCATGACTAACCAAGGATTCGATAACCTGTCGATTATCTTCATTTTCAAAAAATGCGACGATGTGTTTAGCTACTATCGGCCCAATATCTTCTATTTTTTCTAACTCTTCTAAATTAGCATTAGTAATATTTTTAAAGTCTAATAAATTATTCGCTAGATTCATTGCGGTGACTTCACCAACTTCTCGAATTCCAAGTGCGTAGATGACTTTTGCTAATGAAGTTTGTTTGCTTTTTTCAATCGCCTGCAATCAAGCTATCGCAGATATCAAAGTTGCGGTCACAATTAAACCACTA
>NVTT01000102.1 GCA_002401655.1 Gammaproteobacteria bacterium
GACTGATCATCATCGCCAACCACGGTCAGGCTGGCACTGGCCCCAACCAACAGCTTGACCAGCTCATATTGGGTGGCGTTGGTGTCCTGGTATTCGTCGACCAGCATGTGACGGATATGGGTTTGCCAGTAGGCACGCACCCGCTCGTTGGTTTGTAAAACCACCACCGGTTTCAGGATCAGGTCGTCGAAATCAACCGCGTTATAGGCTTCGAGGGCTTCCTGGTATTCGCTGTAGAGCCGGGCGGCGCGAGCGATCAGGTCATCCTCGGCTTCTGCGGCGGCCTGGTCGGGCAGAATCAACCGGTTTTTCCAGTCGCCAATGCGATAACGCATGGTCTTTAAAATTTCGCTATCGCCGGCCAGGGTGTTGCCGCTGAGCTCTTTGAGTAACGACAGGGTGTCGCCATCGTCGTAGATAGAAAAACCTGGCTTGAGGCCAAAATCTGACGGCCCGCGCCGAATCATGTTGAGGCCCAGAGTATGGAAAGTTGAGACCGATAGACCACGCCGGTTAATACCCTGGCAAAGTTCAGCTACCCGGCTCTGCATCTCACGGGCGGCTTTATTGGTAAAGGTCACCGCAAGTATGTTGCGCGCGGGTATGCCGCCTTTTTCAATCAGCAATGCAACTTGTTCGATTAAAGCGGAGGTATCTGGATGCAAGTCACCTGTTTCTTTATGAACGAATAAGGCAATCGGTACACCCCAATTACGTTGGCGTGAAATACACCAGTCAGGACGACCATTAACCATGCTTTCAATTCTTGCTTGTCCCCAATCAGGGATCCATTTAACGTTCTTGATATTATCAATCGCTTTTTGCCTTAAGCCACCTTTATCCATAGAAATAAACCATTGAGGTGTCGCTCGATAAATAAGTGGGGTTTTAGTTCGCCAGCAATGTGGGAAACTATGTTTAAATTTTTCTTTGCGGATCAAACGTCCACGTTCCGCTAATAATTCACAAACAGGCTCGTCTACTTTATAAACATGCTGACCGGCAAAGTGTTCTGTCTTGTCAGAATAAACGCCATTCGCATTCACAATGTTAATAGTTTCTATTCCGTAATTACGAGCGACATTAAAATCATCTACACCGTGATCCGGCGCGGTATGCACTAAACCCGTACCTGCTTCAGTGGTTACATGATCGCCAAGGATGACTAAAATATCTCTGTCTAAATAAGGATGATGACAAACTAATTTTTCTAAATTTGTTCCTTGAGCTGTTCCTACGATTTTATAATTCTCAATCGCATAACGAGTCATTACCTGATCAACCATATCGACAGCTACAACGATACGTTCTTTACCGATACCAAATCGTTCATCTTGTTCTGTTTTCGCGTCAACCTCCACAAGCGCATATTCTAAATCAGCGCTGATTGAGATTGCTTGGGACGCTGGAATAGTCCAAGGCGTGGTTGTCCAAATAACTAACGAGACAGCACCTTCGCCTAAGCTATTGCCGATAGGCGTGAATTTTTCAAGTAATGCACTTTCATCTTTAGGTGAATATCTCACATCTATCGAAGTAGAAACTTTATCTTGGTATTCCACTTCGGCTTCAGCTAAAGCCGACGCTCCAACCACACTCCAATACACGGGTTTAAACCCTTTATGTAAATGTCCGTTTTCAACAATTTTAGACAGCGAGCGAATGATATCCGCTTCAAATTGAAAGTCCATTGATAGATAAGGCTTATCCCATTCACCAAAAACACCTAAACGAATAAAGTCCTTCTTTTGACCTTCAACTTGTTTGGCTGCGTAATCTCGACATTTTTGTCTGAATACATCAAAGGGTACTTTAGCACCGGCTTTACCAATCTTCTTTTCTACACGATGTTCAATCGGTAAACCATGGCAATCCCACCCTGGAACATAAGGCGCATCAAAGCCTGACAAAGTTTTACTTTTAACCACTATATCTTTTAAAATTTTATTAACCGCATGACCAATATGAATATCACCGTTCGCATAGGGAGGACCATCATGTAAAACAAATTTCGGGCGACCCGCACAGGCATGTCTAATCTGCTGATAAATATCTTTCTTTTGCCATTGTGCTAGCATTTTTGGCTCATTTTGAGCCAAATTACCGCGCATAGGAAATGCGGTTTCAGGTAGGTTTAATGTTGATTTATAATCGGTCATAGTTTTAATGTCTTTTACTTTCTTTTAAATAACAAGGTGTTCATCTAATCTTGTTGAATTAAACGTTCACTCACTAGCTTTTGTGCCTTTTTTACATCTTTATTTATTTGCGCTTTTAATATTTCAACGCTACCAAATTTCATTTCTTTACGAATAAAAGCGTAAAATTCTACCTTTAACTCTATTCCATATAAATCCGCATCAACATCTAAAAGATGAACTTCAAGTCGATACCCTTTGCCATCAACGGTCGGACGGGAACCACAATTAGCGACCCCCCAACAGGCTCGAATGTTAACACTAAATGCTTTTCTTTCGGTCCATTTTGCGCGAACTAAAAACACACCCGATAAAGTCGGTTTACGACGATTAAGTGCAATATTAGCGGTTGGAAAACCTATGGTTCGTCCTAACTGTTGACCGTACCCTACTTTTCCAGTCATTGCATAACGCCTAGTTAGCAACATTTTTGCAAACTCTAAATCATTATCAGCCAAAGCATTTCGAACTAAGGTGCTACTGGCTCGATGTTCTTGAGGGTTATCGCTAAGATCTTTAACAATAACTGTTGGAGTCGGCTCCACAGTATAAAGATCTTTGCCATATTCCTTTAATAATTTAAAGTTTCCTTGCCTTTTATAACCAAATTGAAAATCATCACCAACCACAAGATGTTTTATTTTCAAATTTTCGACTAATACCGTTTGAATGAAATCTGTCGCCTTCATTTGACATAAAGCTTTGTTAAATTTTAATACCAGTAATTTATCAACCCCAAGTGCGCTTAACTGCAAATACTTCTCGGTAAAGTTAGTAATTCTAGCAGGGCAACTATCGCCCATAAAAGCTTCTTTGGGATGAGGTTCAAATAGAATCACACAGGACTGATGATTTGATCGCCTAGCATGCTGAATAACCCGCTTGATAATTGCTTGATGGCCAAGATGCACACCATCAAAATTGCCAATGGTTGCCACACAGGCATCAGCTTGATGATTGAGATTAACCAGCCCCCGGATTAATTGCATAAATTCGCTTATTTAAGTTATTTTGGCTTTAAAGCGCGAGATTATATCTTACACGGTGAGCGGATGATAGAGGTTGATCATGCATGTTTTAAATGACGACTTCTCACACCAAACAAAACCATCGCAATGACATAAACCAAAACTGACAACACGATTAAAAGCACCATATTTTGAGTCCTTTCAGCGACTGACCAAGCTTGCCAAAGACTCACTTCTGCCATTTGAAATTTAATAAATGCAAATAAAGCGATGTTGCCACCAAGCAATTTAATTATCCAAGACAACCAAGCACTATCAGGTGTAAAGGCTCCGGATTTTTTAAGTGCAAAAAACAGTAGTGCCGCATTGAGTATGGCTGAAATGCTAGTGGCTAGAGCTAAACCAACATGCGCAAAAGGAAAAAATAAAATAAGATTAAATACCATATTGACCACCATGGCAATAATACCAATTTTTACAGGTGTTTTAGTATCTTGACGAGAGAAGAACCCTGTTGCCAAAACCTTGATTAACATAAAACCTAATAAACCAATAATATATGCCTTGAGACTGAGCGACGCAGAGTAAGCATCCGATAACGCAAACTTGCCGTGCTGAAAAACGGTTAAAATAATCGGCTCTGCCATCATAAATAATCCAACCGCGGCCGGCACACCAATTAAGCACACCAATTTTAATGCCCAGTTTAACGTTTTATTAAAATCATCTTTGTTTTCAGAGGTATGTTGTCGAGACAAGGATGGCAAAATAACTGTCGAAATCGCAATCGCAAACATTCCTAGCGGGAATTCTAACATCCGATCTGACACATAAAGCCAAACAATACTCCCCGTTTCCAAAAATGACGCAATCACAGTATCTAATAATAAGTTGATTTGGCCGACCGAAACGCCAAATAAAGCAGGCCCCATTAACTTTAATATTTTTTGCACACCGGGAGAATGCCAACCCCAAGTTGGCTTAACCAAATATCCTTCTTTCCATAAGAATGGTAACTGTAATAATAACTGAATAATACCCGCCGCGAAAACGCCCCAAGCAAGCGCTATAGCGGTTTGTTCTTCTAAAGTGGGTGAAACAATAATCGCTGCGGAGATAATACTGACATTAAGTAATACTGGTGTAAAAGCAGGGATCGCAAACTTCCCAATACTATTCAAAATAGAACCACAAAAAGCAGTTAAAGAAATAAAGAGAATATAGGGAAAGGTTATTTTTAATAGTAAAGATGCTAATTCAAATTTATGAGGCTCATCAATAAAGCCTGGACCGAATAATGCCACCAATACAGGTGAGGCAAACACGCCTATAACAGCGACAATGGATAATATAATGGCCAAAGTGCCAAAAGTTTCTCCAACAAGTTTTTTAACTTCTTGGATGTCTTTATTGGTCTGATATTCCGATAGGATAGGAATAAAAGCTTGAGAAAAAGCGCCTTCTGCAAATAAACGACGTAAAAAATTAGGGATTTTCTGAGCCACTAAAAATACATCCGCAGCCCAATGAGAACCCAAAATATGGAACATCACGATATCTCGAATTAATCCAAGAATACGAGATATAAATGTCATTGCGCTAACGATAACGCCAGATTTAAGCAATTGATTGCTCATGAAATTCCAAAATTAGGTGAGTTAAGTTAGAAGCCTATCCGAGAATAGAAAGCCTACTACGGAAAGCCTGTTTTTGCCCTATTTTCTGCTTATTTTCGTCAAAGAGACGGACTATTCTCCTCAAATAAGCAATAAATAGGACTAAAAACTGGCTTCCTTCGTGACGGCTTCTATTCTCGGACAGGCTCCTAGAAACATCAGTTGAACGCGAAAAAGATGCTTAGACTATAGTCTTTAATGTTCTTAGTCTAGCGGGATGGCGCCAAATAGAATGAATTTGACATAATTAGTCATTGCATCTACTTTCAATAACCACTTGATTGCCACATTAGAGTGAAAATAACTTCATTAGAAGAGTTCAATCCCCACATCTTCTTCAACATCTTGAGATTGTTCTTTCAAATTATCAGCAAAATCATTAATAATAGATTCTTGCTTTCCAATAAGATTTTTGAGATTGCTCAATATGTAATCCAACACGTCTCTAATTTCGGCACCTGAATTCATTTTCTCTAAGATATTCTGAGAAACGGAGTCAATTTGATCGATTAAATAATCTTCTTGATCTTGTTCTAAACCCATCCTCAACAGATCAGCATGTAAGGATTGAATGAGTTCATTGGTTAGCGTTTTACTTTCATCTCTACCATTAACGATAGCGGTACCCATGTGAAATAAGTAGCGTCGTATGTTTTTAAAGGTTTCTAACATTTCTCCATTTTGGGAAATAAGAGATTGTTGGATATCGAAAGTACCTATTTTTACATTTGCGGCTGCCACTAAGACAGGTAAAATGTCTTTAACTCTACCGTATTTATCCATATCGTCTAGAGGCATATTCTTAACAAGTAAGCTTATTACCGGATAATTAACTAGCGTTTTCTCGCCAAAATCTAAAAATCGAATTTGCTTATCTGACATCTCAATCAAATCTTTTTCAATAGGACTCACCGCGCCAATTTGCGAATACCAACTAACTTGGTTGTTCGATATCAGCATAAGATAACAATCGAGCTGAAATAAAGACATGGTTTGAAAAAGCCCTGAGACTAATTCATCGATATTGGCATAACTGATGCTTTTTTCAAGGAATTGCATTGCTGTGCCGAGTTCTCCAAGACCCGTTAATGCCGTTGTAGCGGTTAATTGAGCGTTTTGATATAGCTCCCTCAAAATTCGGCTCTGTTGTTGATATTTTAATAGGATATTTATGCGAGCTAAGAGCAGATCATTTTCAAAAGGTTTAGCAAGATAATCATCGCCACCCGCCTCATACCCTTTCATTCTATCTTTTAAGGAAGAGTGAGCCGATAAAAATAGAATCGGGACTTGTTTAGTTTTTTCATTCTCACGCAAGCGAATACACGTTTCATAGCCATTGAGAATAGGCATTTCAACATCAAGAAGAATGATATCGGGGAGTAATTGATCCGCCATTTCGATACCTTTTTCTCCATTATCAGCATAACGAATATTAAACTCGTCTAAGGAAGGTATTTTAGAAATAATATTATGTAAGAGATGATCGTCGTCAATGACTAGCAACTCTATTTGGTTATTTGTAGACTGCCCCATTCCGTTTGAAACCCTATATTTTTCAGATGCTTATTAATCGCATATTTAATAAATGTACAATAAAAGGATAGACCATATCTCAATAAACATACACTTTGCATGCCTTTATTTTTATATAAAAATAGTTTCGAATTTTTTATTGTGGAAACGACTGAGGTTTATATAAAATATCGCTTGTAATGCTTGATATCAAAAGAGATTGCCTGTATATTCTCGCACCTGAATTTTAGACTCAGATCGAACGTTAAATTGGCGTTTAGTCCGATAATCATTTATTAAATAACATTTTGGAGCAAAGCCTTGGCTAATATCAAATCCGCAAAAAAGCGAGCTCGTCAGGCTGAAGGCCGTAGACAGCACAACGCAAGTCGCCGTTCAATGATGCGTACGTTCATCAAAAGAACTGTCGCAGCAATCGCATCAGGTAACAAAGAATCAGCAACTGCAGCCTATGCAGCGGTTGTTCCTATTTTAGATGTTGCTTGTCAAAAAGGCCTTATTCATATGAATAAAGCTGCTCGATATAAGAGCCGTTTGAACGAACAAGTTAAGGCTATGGCGTAATATTTAAACATTGTTTAAAATGCCCATAACCAAAAAAACCCGCTTAGCGGGTTTTTTAATGTCTGTCATTTAGACTCAAAGACTATTTCAAGGGGTCGGGCACGAACTATCTTCAGCTTCCGCTTCAATTTTATCTAGAATATCAAAACATAACTGCTTAGTACCGGTACCATCTAAACCAGAAATCACATAGTGCTTTCCTTGCCAATCAAGCGCATCTAATATTTTCTGTTTTTTATCAATTAAGGTTTTTTTGCAATCCAGCCCTATTTCATAACATTTGCCGCTTTCATCTTTTACGCTTGCAATATTGCAGATAATTTTACCGCAATTGTCACAACATCCGATATAATCAGCATCAAAAAGAGATTGACTTGTTATGCTAACAACAGTTAGCTTTAG
>NVTT01000011.1 GCA_002401655.1 Gammaproteobacteria bacterium
AGGAAAGGTTATTTCCAATCGTGATACTTTTCGCCAACAAGAAGTTACAGAATTAGGGAAACAAGCTTACATTCTGGATCCTCGTAATCAGTACGTTCTGGGAAGTTATGCACAAAATTTAGCTACATTTGGTGACTATTCTGGCGCTATGGCTGTTTATCGGAAAGGCATAGCTCTGGCACCCGAAACTCCTAGGCCCTATGCAAATATCGCAAAATTACATTTCCAATTTGGTCATCATGACGACGCCATACGCGCCCACTTAGAACAGATAAAGCGTGCCTCCGGTTCACCGGAACCATATATGTATATTGCCGCTTCCTTCCTTTCTTTGGATGATCAGGAATCGGCACAGATTTGGTTTGATCGTGCCCGTGCGTTGACTGCAAAATTGGAATATTGGAGTTATTGGTTTTTGCGAGAGTCTAATCTGGATAAAATGATCACAGAGATGCAGTTGAACTTAACACGTGATCCTGACAACACCCGGAAGCATGGAGAGCTTTGCTATGCTCACGTGTTGTCACAACAGTACCAGCAAGTTCAAAAAATCTGTGGCAAAGTCTTAGCGAAGATTTTGGGTCCTGAGGATGCTGAAATGGATTTTTCTAGATTAGATGTAGCAATAAATGTTTATTGGTCTGCTAGACAGACAAAAGATATGGATACCGCAGATCGTTTAATGGACAAAATAAATCTATTGACTTCATCTGCACAAAAAAATGGTGTTGTTCATCAGGGCTTCCAACTACAATTAGCCCTTATGGCAGCCTTCAGAGGCGACCGTGAAAATGTCATCGCTCATTTGCGACGCTCAATGGAGATTGGCTTCCTTAGTAATCGCATTCTTAATGTAGAGCCTTGGTGGGACGCTTTTCGAGATGATCCAGAGTTTATCGCGATACTTAAAGAGATTCGCAGCCGTCAAACCAAACAACGCAATGCTCTGCGTGCAGAGGGTTTGTGAGTATGAACTTGTTCAACGAGTTAAAACGCCGCAACGTATTCAAAGTTGCAGCAGCCTATATGATTGTAAGTTGGCTAATTTTACAAATAATAGGCTCCATCGTCCCCATWATAGAAGCRCCTGAMTGGATTTCAAAAGCGATTYTAATGCTATTRCTAGCGGGTTTTCCWATTGCTCTRCTTTTTGCATGGGCGTTTGARYTRACRCCAGAAGGCATCAAAAAAGAATCAGAAGTTGTTCGGGRTGAATCCATCACCTCTGAAACCAGTAGCAAAATTAATGTCGTTATTATTGGCGCACTGGTATTGATTATTGGTGGTTTTGCTTATGATAAATTTTTTGGGTCATCAACTACTACAGAGATTGTTCAAAAAGACCTTAAGTCATCCGATCAACCAAACAATACAAAAGTTGCTCAAATATCAGATATAACGGCTAGCAAAAATAAACTCACACTTGGCATAGCGGTTTTACCGTTTGAAAATTTATCCGTCGATCCAAACAATGCATTTTTTGCGGGTGGCGTTTATGAAGATGTATTGACTTATTTATCTCGTGTAGTGCAATGGCGAGTTATTTCACGAACGTCTATGGAGAAAATTGCTGAACGTGGAATGGAGATAACCGAGATTGGAAAATATCTTAATGTCAGTCATGTACTAGAAGGTAGCGTAAGGAGAGCTGGCGATCGTGTGCGGGTGACGGTACAGTTGATTGATGCCAGTAATGATCAGCATATTTGGGCAGAAAATTATGACCGCAAGCTCGAAGATATCTTTGCCATTCAAACAGAAATTGCGCAAAAAATAGCACAGCAACTGAAAACTGAATTGACACCTAAACAGGTTAAACTCATCACAACTCGTCCTACCGATAATATAGATGCCTATGATTTCTTTATAAAAGCCAGAGAACTTGCTCGTGTTTGGCGTGGTGCCGAAGGATTTAAAGAACAAATTCCATTGCTTGAAAAAGCTATAGCACTAGATCCAAACTTTGTTGAGGCTGAAGTGATACTAGTCCTTAGCTACGGACGTATGTTCTGGACAGGTTCTGATACTGATGATATTTATCGACCCAAGGCGGAAGCCTTAAAAAATAGAATTTTAGCAAAGCACCCTAATAGTTATTATGCCTATGCGGCACAAGGCTATTATGAATATACCATTAAACGTGATTATCAGGTGTCATTAGAGCAATTACAAATGGCGATACTAGAACGTCCAGACAATGTTCAATTATTGAGTAACATTTCTGGGGCTTACAAACGTTTGGGTAAATTTGAACAAAGTATAGTGGCTATAAAAAAGGAAATTTCGCTGAACCCAGAATCAGCGAGCACGGCTAATGAATTACAACAAAATTTAAAGTATTCGAAAAAAATTGATGAAGCCTTTGAACAGGCCATAAGCAATGTCAACAATTTCCCAGATAATATTCAATCTCAAGGCCTTTTGGCTCATTTGTATTTTGCCTATTTTGGTGATGTGGCAAACTACAATAAAATACATGAGAGTCTTTCTTTAGCTTTAAACAATAATGAATGGTTATACGTAAAGTTAAACACAAACAATACAAACATAGCACAAACAATTCTAGCTCTTGAAGAATTACAAACTGATGAAAACCCACTGAATAGCGCATATATTGATGAGAATATATCGGAGTTATTAAATCTAAACGGCGATGAAAAAAAGTCGCAATACTATGCAAAAAAGTCATTACCTGCCATCAAAAAATATGCTTTAAAAGTTAATCCTATTGACAACCATCGTGACGTAAAGTGGAGCTTGGCGAACGTAATGTATAATTCCTGCCTTGCTAATGACATAGCTACTTACGAACATTTTGAAGAAAAATTTCACCGCATAAAAAAATTAGAAATTCTAGAAGAATATGCGGCAGATCGCTTATATTCATTAGCGTTAGCTGAATGTGGAGAAACAGAGCAAGCTTGGAATATTTTGAAAAATCAATCTGGAAAACCACTTTCACTTATTACTGATTGGGCGTTGGCTCTTGATCCGCTGTACCAACATTATTTCTCAGAAATTCCAGAATACCAAGCCATGGTTGAAGCGCTTAATAATAAGAAATTAAAAAATAACTAACCTATTATCAATTAAGGAGTATCCCCAATGTTTCCTCTACAAACAAAAATAAAATTTTCATATCTGATCTATATAGCGGTAACAATATGCTTTGCAATGCCTACCATCGCACAAGCTGAACAGAAGGATTTAGTAGAAAAAGAAATTACGCAACTGAAAACAACAAGCTCCTCGGTCAATGTTGAAGAACTAACTCAATTCATAGATGGTTATGTGGAAAGTATGATCAACGATTTAGAACCTCCCGGAATGATGGTTTCAGTTGTCATTGGCGATAAAAAAATTACCAAAGGATATGGCTTAGCCAATATTGAAACTGGCGACAAAAATGAATCGAACACTCTGTTTCGTATTGGTTCAATTTCAAAACTGTTTGTTTGGTTGTCTGCACATATGTTAGCGGATGAAGGAAAGTTAAACCTAGATGCTGACATAAACGAATATTTAGGTGATTTTTCTATTGATGAGAAATTTGGCAAGCCGATTACCATGCGAGACTTAATGTCACACCGTTCAGGGTTTGATGATAATTTAAGAGATTTTTTAGATCCTGATCGTGATATAGATTTACAAGAAGCGGTGAGTCGTAATAGCCCACTACGCGTTGCTAAACCAGGTGAACGGGCGAGTTACTCTAATTTAGGCAGCRATATTGCGGCCTATATTGTTGAAAACATTTCAGGTATTTCATTTTATGAATTTGTTGATTCTCGGATCCTCAAACCTGTCGGTCTTAATTCTACTACGTTACGAGATCCAGGCATTGACCGAAATGATAAAGATCTAGAATCTAGAATGGCTAGTCCTCACGAAATGAAAAATGGCACAGCAGTAAAGATCAATTATATGGCAGTAAGACCTCAAGAACCCGTCGGAGCTGTAGCAATGGATGCCAATGACGCCGCTATATTTATGCGGTTGCTTTTGAACCAAACGCAATATGATGGTGGCCGATTACTTTCCGCTGATGCATGGGATCGCATTACCCAACCAGCCTTTGATGATGCCGTTGGTAGTGATGATATGGGTTGGGGATTTATGCTAAATGATGTCGATGGTTTTGCGACTATAGGCCACGGCGGCGCTACTCAGTTCTTAAGTTGGATGTTTGTCATTCCAGAACTTGATATGGGGGTATTTATTTCTTCCAATATGAATTCTAATGAAACTAGTGGTGCAAAATTGGCATGGTCAATTGTTCGCCGAGTCATCGGTAAAGATTCGGCAAGCGCTTTTATAGCACTGCAAGGTAATCCTGAATCCGCTAAACAAATTGCCGGTAAATACCTTAATAATCGACGTCCACAAGACCGAGGAGTAAGCCTTTTTGGAATGGGCTCGGATATTAATGTTAGAGCCACTGATGATGGATATTTAATCTTCCCTGGAAAAAAAGAAGTCCGCTTCGCACCGTTAAGGGAAAATGTATGGGTTAACAAAGCGGGCGGGCGAATGAGAGTGGTAAGAGACGAGTCCGGAAGTATTTTGCGTTTACATGGTAGGTTTGGCTCTTCGACTTTAGAGCGGATTACATTTCTATCATCCACCAATGCGTTAGTGGTAGGATTTGGCGGTGTGCTATTGTTTTCGATTACTAGTTTATTGGGAATGTACTATCGACACAGACGTGAGCTTTCAGTGACCAAAGTAGGCGTGAAATTAAGTTGGCTTAATGTAGTCGTTACCTCTTTGTGGATGGTGTTTTTTGTGGTGACTGCAATTGCCCTTAGTGCCATGGCGAGTTTAGACATATCGGAAATCGATAATTCTCCATTCCCTCCTTTTTCCTTAAAGCTGTTGTTTATTATGATCATGATTTTATGTGTGCAAACATTAGTTCACGTAATCTCGTTAGTCCCCATTTGGACTCAATCGGGATGGAGTTTATGGCGTAGAATTAACTTTACTACATACGCACTGGTTGCTTCATTTGCGGTATACCTAATGATTCACTGGAACCTTGTTGGCGGATCGATTTATGGGCTTTGATTGCGTTACGGTTATTGCCATGGATGGCATGTATGTAGTAACCAAAAGTAGGCGCTTTTAGGCGACGCAGGAGCGGTTTACTGCCGTAATGACAGGATAGCTGCAAACTACAGCGTGGAAGGAATACTTTTTTATAACTGAATATTTACGGATCCGTCGGAAGGTCATATAAAAATAAGGATTGGACGACTATTGGCATAAACGCGGTTTTTACTTTAGTGTCGCCCCGTGAGTGATGATGACTTTTGAGTGTGATTAGTCTCGCAACATTGCAATATGTTATAACATTTGTATAATGCAATGACAATTGTTATAACGCTGGGGTTACTATGGAAATCAAACTACGAAAAGTCGGCAACTCGGTTGCATTGATCGTACCGAAGGAAGTACGTAGCAAAATGGGTGTTAAAGAAGGTGATTCCGTTTATTTGGTCGAAAACCCAGATGGCTATAGCATCACCCCTTATGACCCTGAGCTCAGTAAGCAAATGGCGATAGCCCGTAAAATTCAATCCAAGCATCGAGATGCTTTACATGAATTAGCTAAGTGAAAGACTTTGTTTGGGTATTGGACCAAACCGTCATCGCTATTCATGAAGAGCAACTGGCGGAACATGGCGGTTTATCTGGTGTCCGTGATTCAAATGCCGTATTAGTGGCGCTGTCGCGTCCAAAAAACAAACATGCTTATGAAGCTTGTGATGATATTGCCGAACTTGCAGCCGCCTATATTTACAGTATTGCAAAAAACCACCGCTTTGCTGACGGCAATAAGCGAACATCATTAGTGCTGGGTGACTTGTTTCTTATGCTCAATGGCTATGAACTTACCTCGACTCCTGTACAAAATGTACTGACAATTGTTGCTGTTGCGGATGGAAGTATGTCGGAAGAAAATTTATCTCATTGGATCCGAGAGAATATGAAAAAACAGCATAGTAAAATAACGAGAAGATAGAATGAACTTATTTAAAGAACTAAAAAGAAGAAACGTATTTAGAATTGCAGGTATCTACGCCGTTGTCGGTTGGATACTAATGCAAGTGGCTGGAACGTTAGAAGAATCACTAAATCTACCTGAATGGTTTGATAGTGTCATCACCGCAGGATTATTAATCGGTTTTCCCGTTGCCCTATTATTAGCTTGGGCTTTCGAAATGACGCCGGAAGGAGTGAAGCCGACTGAATCTTTAGCGGAAGAAAATAGTTCAGCCACATCATCAAAAATGGATGGTTTAATACTGGTTGGTATTGTTGCGGTGCTCGGCATGGGTGCATGGCAACAAATCAACAATGATTCAGGAAATTCACCAATTGATAAAAATACCAATCAGTCGATCATAAATAAAAAAGAGTCTCCGACGTTAGATCGCTACAATGGCAAAAAAGATGCGGAAATTATAAGTCCCAACTCCATTGCAGTTTTACCTTTTACCGATTTATCTCAAGCGGGCGATCAAGAATATTTTTCTGATGGTATGGCAGAGGAAATTATTAACGTACTTGTTCGTGTTAATGCCTTAAAAGTTACGTCAAGAACTTCAGCTTTTCAATTTAAGGGCAGTAAAAAAGGTATTCCTGAAATTGCCAAACAACTGAAAGTTCGTCATGTGTTGGAAGGGGCAGTTCGTAAATCTGGTAATACTTTAAGGATTACCGCTCAGTTAATAGACGCCATTAGTGACAAACACTTGTGGTCAGATACTTTTGATCGACCGTTAACCACTGAAAATATATTTGCTATACAGGGTGAAATTTCAAATGCGATTTTGGAGGCTCTTGGAGAGCATCTTAATCTGCCATCTAAAATTGTTGTAAATCAAAGCACAAATAATTTAACTGCCTATGAGTTGTATCTGAAAGCAAGACCACTCTTTCTATATAGAAAGGATTTAGATGTCGCTGATCAATTGTTAGAACAAGCCACTAACTTAGATCCTAAATTTGCAAAAGCGTGGGAAATTCGGGCGGCGCTACAATCACTTATGTTTTCCTACAATTACACAGACAAGACTGTTGAATATCTGAATAAAAGACTTTTTGAGTTTGCCAATAAAGCAATAGCGTTAGAACCCAATAGTGCAACAGCAATCGCGAGTAAAGGATTGGCAATGATGGACAAAATGTTCAAGTCAATAGAGATAGTAGATTTAACTCAAATGCTTTCTGATTTCAATTCTGCTTTAAAGATAGAGCCGCAAAATGCTTCTGCGCACAATTGGAAAGGATTACTACTTCAAAATGGTGGTTTTCTTGAAAAAGCACTAGCGAGTTTTCAAGCTTGCCTTGATAATGAACCTTTTTATGCGCCATGTTCAGAAAATAAGGAAATTGTTCTTGCAGAATTAGGACGTGATAAAGAAGCCATTGCTCATATGTTATCGACTTTGAATCGTGGAAGCCGAAGAACGGGTTCTTCGCCTGTGTTAGCCGCTATGGCTAGGCTTGATATGGAAGTGCTATTTAAAACTGCAACCAATCATGAAGCATTATTGATCGGTTGGACAAAACACGATGAACTTTACCAAGCCTATAAAAATCCAAATGACGATCATAGTAATTTGCTTATGGAAATTAAAGAACACTTAAAAACCAATGATAATAGCGTAGCACAAGATATTGATATAATGCTTAATCCGTTAGGTTGGATCCCATTGGATAATACACTTGGAATTTGGGATGCTATAAATCACCGTGGAAGACAATCATTAGAATTTAAGAAATTTATTAGAAGCAGCGGTATTTATAATTTTTGGATAAAATTAGGATTTCCTCCTCAATGTCGTCGGCTTCCTGATAGTAAAATAGAAAACGATTTTGAATGTGATTAAAACAAGGAAATTAAAATGTTACTACGTAGCCTAACCAAACACGTAAATGATCAAAATTGGTTTGCGGTTTTCGTCGATTTTATTATAGTTGTTTTTGGTGTTTTTGTAGGTATTCAGGTAGCCAATTGGAATGAAGCTCAAGCTTTTAACGATAGGGAAACGCAGTTACTTAGTGAACTCAAACGTGAAATTGAAAAAGGTATTAATATCACCAATAATAAAGGTGATGGCTATGTTCAAGTGGCAGCTGCGGGGAAAAGATCGTTAGTTGTATTGTCGAATGAAGGTAATTGTGAGACCAATTGTTGGTTAGCGCTCGTCGATTTTATGCACGCTTCTCAATGGCAGGATGCACGAGTTAATCATTCTATATATGACGAAATGCGTAGACTTGGATTACCACGAAACCGAACTATCATTGAAAAGATTGAAGGTTTTCTTGCACAAAATGAGGGGAGCGCACTTAGTTTAGATGACAAACCCATTTATCGTACTAAAATTCGACAACTGATACCAGCGGAAGTCCAGGAGTATTATTGGTCAAATTGCTATACCTATGTGCGTGGTACAGAAACCTATTTATTGAACTGTTCGGAAGGCTTAAGTAACGCAATGGCTTCTGAACTAATTAAATCCATTGTTAATCGTCCATATATCAAACTTCAGTTAACAGAATGGACTGGTTATGTCGTTCAGATCCCCTCCGATTTTAATCAACAAAACGCTGAAGCGTTAGAGGCCATTGCGCTAATTGAAGATGAATTGGATCGCCGCTGAATTAGAAAATGGGTAAGACTATAGTGCAGCACAGATTCAATGCGAAGAGATAAAACGTCATTACGAGAAGCGGATTACTATCGCAATGACTGGGTATTTTGATAGAGATAAATTAGTGGAAAGTATAAAAATAAAATGCAGTTGCGCGCGTGACTATGACGTAGTACAAGATTAATGAGAGCAACAACTATGATTACCTTTTTTAGAAAAGCACGTAAAAAACTATTGACAGAAAACAAGTTCAGCAAATATCTAATTTATGCTATCGGTGAGATTGCTTTGGTGGTAATTGGGATACTGATTGCTTTACAAATCAATAATAACAATGATCTGCGTAAAGAACGAATAAAGGAACTGCATTATCTGCAAAATATTAAGTCAGATTTGATTATTAATATAGACGAGATGAAACACTATATTGAAACTAGAAATGATTTAATTTCAGCAGCGCAACGAATTCTTGAATATTTTGAAGGTAAGCCTTTGATTGATTTAGAGGCATTCAATGCTGATGGTCTTGGAATTTATAGTTGGCAAAAATTTTACCAAAATAACAATACTTTTCAAGAGTTAGTCAATTCTGGCAACCTTGCGATGATAACAAATGAATTAATAAAAAATCGCCTAATGGGAATAGAATTACTCTATAAAAAAATGAAATACGAAGAAGATCATTTTCGTTTCGATACGGAAAATAACTTATACAAACCAATTTATGCCAATTTGGATTTAAATCCAATGATAAAAAACGTTGAATTTTATCTTTCCAAAGGTAAATCGGGCACAGAAACGATTATTCCCAATGATTATTTTGATGAGTTTTTAAGGAACACCAACATTAAAAATGGTTTTGTATTAACTGTATTAGAATTCACGACGTTGAATGGACAAATGCAAGAAATGATAGAGGAATCAGAAAAACTGATGACTTCTATAAGTAATGAAATAGGTAAAGACGTAAAATGATGAAATTCTTTAGTAAGACGAAGTTATAACAGTTCATTGCGAGGAACGAACCACMGTGGTTTCGTTYYWCRCAATGRTGAACCTTTATTTTACTAATMMNWYASTYMGCRWAKYYWAYWRSKKTRSSRAKWTKTGGSAYNNTWTSCTWWKGYTRWYMRKYWAYWNCTARMSWMYMNTCATGCCAGCACAATACGCAAAAAGCATTGCACTGACCCCAGAATTAGATAAATGGATTAATGACCTTGTATCACAGGGTGAATATAAAAGTGCTAGTGAAGTCATGCGTGATGGTTTGCGTGCTTTACAACATAGGCGAGAACAGAATCAATTAGAACTTGAGGAAATAAGAGCTAGAATTACTATTTCTCTCAGTCAAGCCAAGCTTGGACAATTTGCAAAAGGAACCGGTGAAGATGCGATTAATCGAGCATTTTCATCAATCAATTAATAACTAAATAGATGAAACCTTGGCGTCTAACAGAACAAGCAGAATCAAGTCTAAGAGATATTGCCATATGGACGGTTAAACATTTTGGCAAACAACAAGCCGTAAAATACCGTGATAATTTAATCGATTGTATAAACCAACTTGCCAGTAACAATCCACCACCATCAAAAAGCTGCGGGAGTTTAATTCAAGATTCTAATACAGAGTTTTTCTACTACAAACAAGGAAGTCATTTTATAGTATTTAGAGAAACAGAAAAACAATTAGAAATACTTGAGTTTTTCCACCAACGCATGGATTTACCCACACATATTAAGAATTTAACGGAATGACGGTATCTACTATTTATTCATGTGCAAACCAAAACCCAAACAGATTGCTGCGCTACGCTCGCAATGAAGGGTGTTTTAACAAAGTTACTTTAGGATAATACATGATATATTTTTCACCAAATAATTATTATTCGAGGTGTTTTTCGTGACCACCCTATCAAATATTTTCAAGATAACTAATTACAGTGCTTTGCTAGGTTGGGGAATTCTTATAATTTTACCCAGCTGGCAATTAGGACAACCGTTAGTGATTGGGATTATCGTTACGCTACTTTGTATTGTTTATTGCTACCTAGTTTTTCTCGGTAAAAAACACGATGACCCATCTGTAAAATATAGAGGAAATTTTAAATCGCTAAAAGGCGTTATCAATTTATTCAAATCACCTAGAGTTGTTTTAGCAGGTTGGATTCATTATTTAGCATTTGATTTGATGGTTGGTATTTACATTCTAAATGACGCATCACAATATGGTATTTCACATTGGATGATTATTCCGTGTTTATTGCTTTCTTTGATGTTTGGACCTGCGGGACTATTACTCTATTTCTCGTTACGATTTTTAGTAGAAATTAATTTCATTCCAATTGGTTTTCTCTAAAAGCCGACTAGAAAAAGTAAATTATTTGTTATCGACTATCTTCCATCAATAAATCTAACTTGATTTGCGCTTGCTTTGGTTTTACTAAGTCAATATTTTCAATCATTTCACATTCATCTCTAATCATTTCAGAAATTAGACTAGGGTAGTGGCGGCAGTCTTCCGGTCTATTTAAGTAAATGCTACAGGTATATTTATCGACGGTAATAATGTCTGTTTTTGGGATTACTTCGAGAAAGGGGCATCGTTTAAACCTGGATCCAGTTTCGGGGTCAAACCATATTTCGTTGTCTTTAACGTACTTGAATAATTCTGGCTGAAAAATCTCCCATAGCTCAATTTCTTCTTTTGTTGCCGAAAGATCACCCCCTCCGTATTTAATACAACATTTGCCACATTGATTGCAATCTTTCATAGTTCGTTAAATAGTGAGGAGGTCAAAGCCCATTCTATCATTGATGTAATATTTCTTAGTCGGTTCTTTCATTTGATGTTATCGTTGCTTCAGAAACCATGAATTTATACAGATAGCTCTTTAGAAAAAGATTTCATTGGTATTCTTTCGAAGAGTTAGAAGCATCTATTAGAAATGAAGAACAAAGAAAAAGCATCTATATTTTAGTCAATCGAGTATCGGAAACATCAATGTCAACGTAGGAAGATAAAGGCTAGTGTTAATTTTTATTACAGCACTTATACCAATAATGGCGCTTATCATTCTTGGATATATTCTAAAACGAAGCAAGTTTTTAGGTGAAGACGCTTGGTCGGGTATCGAAAAACTAACCTATTTCATTCTGTTTCCATCATTATTATTACGTACACTTGGGAACCAGTCTCTTATAGGCACTCCATGGCCATTAATGCTAATGGTGATTGTTGGAACGGTTATGATTTCAGCGGTATTGCTCATTCTCTTGCGTAAATTTTTAACTGAAGATGAGGCAACATTTACCTCTATTTTTCAAGGTGGCGTACGATTTAATACCTATATCGCTTTTGCTATTGCACAAAGTCTATATGGTGCATCAGGATTAGCAATGAGCTCTGTAGTCGCAGGGTTTATGATCGTATTGATCAATTTATGGTGCATTTTAGTCTTCGTATTTTGGGGAAAAGCCAAATTTCAAGGTGTGTTGGCATTGATTAAAGAAATCATTCGTAATCCTTTGATCATCGCTTGCGGGATTGGTTGGTTCTTGAGTTTGAGCGGAATTGGTTTACATTTTGTTGTTGAAGATATTTTAGAGATCGTCGGTCGAGCTGCGTTACCTTTTGGACTTTTAGCCGTTGGAGCCGCATTGAAGTTAAAAGGAATAAAAGATCATATTGGTCCAATTGCTATTTCATCGTTAGTACAGTTTGGGATAAAACCTTTGGTTGTTTTTCTTCTAATCTTTATTACCGGTCTGAGCGGAATTGCTGCAGCTGTGTTGATAATAGCTTTTATGACACCGACCGCGCCATCAGCCTATATTCTTGCACGTCAATTAGGTGGAGATACTGATACGATGGCTTCTATTATTACGGTTCAAACGTTATTAGCATTTCTTGTAATGCCTGTTTTAGGAAGTTTATTGTTATAATCTTAGGGTTATCATTTAACAGATAGTTTGATGTCTTTGTTTCTATTTGATTAACTACCAACGGCATCAATAACCTTTACCATTCCACAAGCATTTTTTGATTTTAATAAGTAATCAGGTTGCTGAAATTGCTCGCTATTATTTAAAGCTATTTTATCACCCACTCTAACGTGTGAAGACTTAAAGTTAAGAGGGTAAGCCGTTGCTTGGTTTTCAAAGGTTTTAACTATTTCAACAAGACCAATCGGAAAACTTGAAACCTGGCCATTATTTTCTTGATGAACGGATAGGCTATCCCCTTGGTTAAAGTGGGTGCGTAGTGATTTTATAAATAGTTCGCCACCATTTATTTTTTCTATTGTGGCAAATTCGTTTCTACTTCTCAAATATTTAAGAGCTTCTAAAATAAGATAGTTATTGGCTGCTATAAAAGCTTGAGCAGGCATTGATTTGACGTATTGAGTTAGGTTTTTATTGTTGCTAGCAAAAGGTAAAAGAGGTTGTGGTGATTTATTGAGATCGCATTGAGTCAATTGTGCCAAAATACTTTTAGACCAAGGTAGCGTAGGCTTATTAACTGAAGTTATATTCAAGGTCAATTTAACTTGGCTTGATACGCCTCTATCTAGCCATCTATCAACTTCATCTTTATACTCTTGCCAAATGTTGTCATCGGGCGCGTATTGATGAGGGAGTTGATATTTTTCTAGAGAAAACTGAAATTGATAGTCTCCAGCCATTTTGTTTTTTAACCGGAGCTGGTAGCTTGATTGGAGCAAACTGCGTGCTAATAAGTCAATTTCGATGGGAATCTTGCCGTGATTAAAATATTCCGTATTTTCCGATCGCTTTTCAATTGGAATGCCGGAGAAATTCTGGATTGGTAAAAGATTAATATTAATGGGTTGTTGGTTGGTATTATTCCAGAGCAAATGGGTATAACTGGCGGCTTCTTGGTAGGATATTTCCTTTTGATCGCTTGAGGATGCTGCAGTCGATTGAGACGTTATAATCAAAATAATAAGCAGAAAATTGGAATAACTCTTTTTAGATGGAATTAACATGTTTTATTCGTAAATATTATTAATAACAGGTATGTATGTTATCGGTAATAAAAATGGCATCTTTACTTAAAATACATTTTAAATTACCTACTTTTTTAACTTAACGACTAAAATCTCAAAGCCAGTTTTTTACGTCGTTCAATTACCAGTTTTTGCATTGGATCGGCTTTTGGACTGCTCATCTTTAAAATACGTATTTTTTTATCTTTTAATAGCTCGATTAGTTCTTTTTTCGTTGGTTCTACAATTTTATTACCGCTTGAGTCGGCAAAAATATATCGTTGTGTTGTTCTTGAAATCAGCATTAAAGAAGCTTCCACCCAGCGATTAGGTGTTTTCAACACGGCTACCGATGAACCGGGTCCCAAATTCTTAATATCGCCTTTTAATTTAAAGCGACGTCTTGCTTCGACTTGTTCCAATTCAACAATTTTACTATTCTCTGCCTTTTTAATTTCTAGTTGTTTTTGATGTTTATCTCTTTGTTTGGCGATGGCTTGTTCTTCCACTTGTCGTTTTTCATTTTCTTTTTCTTGTTCAGCTTTCCTATGTTTTGCCATTTTGTGCATAACTGAAAATTTAGCTCTTTCTTCTGCTTGTTGTTGTTGTTTATCGTTTATGATTTCTTGTTGTTTAAATTGTAAATACTCTGATTCGAGAGTTTCTAGTTTAGTTGTCAACTCCCGTGTCACGGAACGAATGGCATGAGGATATCTAATTTCTTCATCTAATAATGTCGGTGTTAGAGTTTCTAGTAATTTGGTTTTATCCTGAAATTCTATTGTTGTCACTAATTCTCCGGAGAGGTTGCAAAAATATAATTTTTCGGTCAAACGATTGATCATGAAGAGTTTACTTCTAGATTGATTTCCGTTGATATTGAGGAAGTACCAACCATTTTCTTCTAAAGTATCTATATCAAAACATGAGAACGCTTCCTCTTCAGCTTTATGCCAGCTAATAGACGAATGTTTTTCATTTCCTACATTATCATCGAACTCTTCATCGGCAAATATATCGGCAGAAATCATCACATCAAGCCTAACTCTTTTTCCGTCTAACTTTTTACGATGCAGTTCTTCAGCCTCTAAAAAAAACGCATTCACATACTCGTTGGCATCATTATTTTCTTTAAACAATGAATAAACACGTTTCATCATATCTGGAACATCTGCTTCAAAACGCTTATTATAATTCACGTCTCCATACGGGCAACTCAAACTCCAAGAAATGGTATCCATATCCGTTAATAGTTGTTGGCATTGTTTGCTTTGAGTACCAAATTTCAAAATGATTTTATGTAAAATAATTGAAAGTTGATTTTCAAAAAAATCAAGCAAGAAGATAGGAATTTCATCTCCCTCAATTTTTGTCTTAATTAACTGAGAAGTAAACTGATCCGCTTCTATTTGACGTGAAGATTGTTCTATTTTTGCTAGTATTTTGCTGGTATTAATATTGGATTTTTCTTCAAACCCTACTAGGTATTCATCTAGCTTTTTATTAGCGCTTGCAAACGTTTTTATATTGATCTGCTCTTTGGAGGCAAGTCGGTCGGTTAGGAGTTCTATCGCGTGAACAAAAAAGTTAGCCAATTTTCCTGCGCCTTGGTCAAAATGATAGCCAATATTGACTAATTTTTCTAAAAATAGAACCGCATGGTGTTTGTGGTTATCCAGAAAACTCAAGTCATCTAAAGCTAAACGGGTAAAAGCCAATTGCAAACTATTTAATATGTGGTAAAAGCGCGGATCAAACTGCGTACTCACTCTTAGGTAATTAAACAACATTTCGACGACTTGCAGTGCATTTTTTTCATAGGCCGCGAGCGGACGTTTTGTGATTTCTGGTAGTTCGTCGAGCATAGATAGTACGGATAACTCAGGTGACTTATTATCGATGATTCTATTCGCTAGGCATGACAAAGCCTTATTTAGCTCTTTAGGGCTAATTAAGTCTTGGCGCCAATCAGAAGTACGGGGTTCGTAAAAGATCTTCTCTTCAAGACGCCGATTTTGCTTAAGTATATTTCTAAGCTCTCTAGGCATGTAATTTTTCCTTTAACTACTCTTTTTAATATAGTCGTTTAGCCCAAATTTTCAACCTTTTAACCCGATGAATTTATCATAAGCAGTTAAAATATTACCTTATTGTGAACTAGGTCTAAAGCGCGTGTTTATTAGGTTAGTCTCTTAATCTCGACTCAATGGTCTAATCAGTGATAGTTAAGTTTTGATTAACGGATAAAAGCGGTTAGAATAGCCGAAATGCACAATGATTTTGAGCCGAGAGAGGTTGTGTGTCAATTTAGTTGATATTTAACTCGTGGATTGTTCGAACTGACCAGAGATTGTATAAAAATATGAATTTTTTAGAATTTGAAAGACCTATCGCAGAAATGGAGGCTCAAATAGAAGAGCTTCGGTTAATGGGCGATGATAGTGAAATCAATATCACTGAAGAAATTGAGCGTTTGCAAGCAAAATCAAAAGAGCTAACCGATCAAATTTTTTCTAAGTTAGATGCATGGCAAATTGCTCAGTTAGCAAGACATCCACTAAGGCCTTATACCAATGACTATATCAATTTAATCTTTACTGATTACAATGAGTTAGCTGGCGATCGCGCCTTTGCTAATGACCTCGCTATTCTTGGCGGACCCGCTAGATTGAATGGTGAGCCAGTGATGATTATTGGTCATCAAAAGGGCCGTGATACCAAAGAAAAAGTCGCTAGAAATTTTGGTATGCCCCGTCCAGAAGGCTATCGTAAAGCATTACGACTAATGGAAATGGCGCAAAAGTTTAATTGGCCGATTATTACTTTTATTGATACTCCAGGCGCCTACCCTGGTGTTGGTGCTGAAGAACGTGGTCAAAGTGAAGCGATTGCTCGAAATTTGCGCGAAATGTCTCAATTAACGGTTCCAATAGTCTGTACGGTTATTGGTGAAGGTGGCTCTGGTGGCGCTTTGGCTATTGGTGTCGGCGATAGAGTTAATATGCTACAAAACAGTACTTATTCGGTCATTTCACCAGAAGGTTGCGCGTCCATTCTATGGAAAAGTGCAGACAAAGCCAAAGATGCGGCTAAAGCAATGGGGATCACTGCAAGGCGYCTTAAAAAGCTGGATTTAATTGATTCAATTATCGATGAGCCACAAGGTGGAGCGCATAAAAATTATCCTTTAATGGCTGAGAACTTAAAGAAGCAAATTGTTGCTGATTTGCAGGATTTGAAAAAATTCAGTAAAGAAGAATTATTAGATAGACGATATGCGCGATTGATGTCTTTTGGTGTTCAAGAGGGCTGGTAAGCGGTAATTAATAATAATGACTCCGATCCCTGTATTGAAACAAGCATAACGAAAAGGAGGATTTATGCATAAAATTGAATCCTCACTTTTAGATTGTTATCAAAAATATTCATCTAATCTTGATRATGTAAACGAACCAAGCCCAGACGAACTAGCTAACCCATTATTCATCGCTTTCAGCGGTGGATTAGATTCTACGGTTTTGTTATTTGCCAGTAACCAGTTACATAATAAGCAACTAATGCCTAAAAGCCGTGCTTTACATGTTAATCATGGAATAGAATCGGAGTCATATAATTGGCAAACTCATTGTCGATTGATTTGCGAACAATATTCAATTGAACTAAATAGTAAAGAACTAAAACTTTCATCTATTTCAGATAAAACTAGCGAAAATAGTGCTAGAAATGCACGCTATAAATTTTTTGAATCTCAATTAAATCACAATAGCCTTATTGCTTTCGCCCATCATAAAGATGATCAAGTTGAAACCTTATTGTTTCGTCTTTTTCGCGGTACAGGTATTTCTGGTGCTGGTGCTATTCCTGAATCTAGAAAATTAGGTGACGGGAAAATCATTCGACCTTTCCTTAATATTAGTAAAGACGAATTACTCTATTATGCAGAAAAAAACAAATTAAAGTGGATTGAAGATCCTAGTAATTTTGAGAATCGTTACTCTCGGAATATTATTAGAAATAGCATTCTGCCATTAATTAAACAATCTTGGCCAAAGGCGAGCGATACTTTAAGTCGTTTTACTCAAATAGCTCGTGAACAAAATGGTATTCTTTTGGAGGTTGCTAATAATGACTTGTTAATGGTTTCTTCTGATGTTTTTTCTTTGGACAATCCTTCTTTGGGTAACCATTCTTCGGATAATGTTACGTCGAAAAATATTAGCCAGATAGATTTAGACCTATTTAATAAACTTTCTAAAGTGAGACAAAAAAATCTTCTTCATTATTGGATTGTTAATAATCCCAAAAACAATTATTCAAAAGCAACCAATTACGAGATAGAAGAGTTGYTACACCAGTTAGAAAAATATTTTAGTGAAAYTGAATATTTRAMAACATCTAAATTAAACGTAAAAYTGGGMAAYTGTAGGGTTCGATTYTWCGATGATAAATTATGGTTGTGCGAGCATTCTGAACCAGAGGCATTAATARARAAYATTYGYTGGGATGATRTTTTWAAGCCSGTTARTRTTTTTTRTAATCAAGARATYATTGCRACAAATATTGAAWYWNAGYACAGACGAACGACTTATAAGATTACCTAAGGCGAGTGAAATAGTAACGATTCGTCCTAGAATTGGAGGCGAAAAAATCAAACCGCAATATCGAGACAAATCCTGCAAGTTAAAAAAGGTCTATCAAGAATTAAGTATTCCACATTGGAAAAGAGAATGGTTGCCGATTATTTATTACAACGATCAAATCGCTTGTGTGCCAGGAGTGTTTATTAATAAAGAATTTATGGCAAAATCAACCGATGTTGCCATTAAATTTTCTCTAAATAAAAACAAGTAAAACAACACTATGAAAAAAAGACTATGAAAAAGATACAAAACTATATTGATGGAAAACTGATAGACCCTATAAATTGTCACTATATCGATAACTATGAACCTGCCACTGGGAAAGTTTATTCGTTAACTCCTGAATCCGATAAAGATGATTTGGAACTTGCCGTTCAGTCAGCTGAAAAAGCGAAACAAAGTTGGGCGGATTTACCAAGTGAAGATCGTTCTAAGTTATTAATGAAGCTAGCTGATGCCATTGAAAGTGCCAGCGAAGAACTGGCAAGAGCGGAAGCGATTGATAATGGCAAACCCATTAGTTTTGCAAGAGTCGTAGACAGTTATCGAAGTGCTAGCAACATCCGTTTTTTTGCAAATGCGACGACTCAATTTTCGAGCGAATGCCATGATATGGGAAGCGTAGGAGTAAATTATACTTTACGTCAACCGATTGGTCTTGTTGGTTGTATTTCGCCTTGGAATTTACCGCTTTATTTATTTACTTGGAAAATAGCGCCGGCTTTAGCCTCGGGGAATTGTGTTATTGCCAAGCCATCGGAAATTACACCAATGACCGCTTACATATTTTCTAGGTTATGTATTGAGGTTGGTATTCCAAAAGGTGTGATTAACATTCTACATGGAACAGGCCTGTCAATAGGCGCTCCGTTAGTGGAACATGAGAAAATTAAAGCGATTAGTTTTACCGGCGGAAGTTCAACTGGCAAAGCGATTGCAAGCGTAATAGCACCTAAATTAAAGAAATTTTCGCTTGAACTCGGTGGAAAAAATCCGACTCTAGTTTTTGCCGATTCTTGTTCCTCTCAAGAGAATCTAGAAAGTGTTGTTTCTGAAGTTGTACGATCGGCATTCTCCAATCAAGGACAAATTTGTTTGTGTGGTTCAAGAATTTATATTGAACGATCGTGTTATGAGAAATTTAAGCAACTTTTTATTAAAAAGGTAGGCGATTTAAAGATTGGTGATCCTTTAGAAGAAGATACTCAGCATGGTGCTTTAGTTTCTGAAGCTCATAGAGATAAGGTTTTTTCTTATATTGAACTGGCTAAAGAAGAAGGAGGAACAATTTTAACCGGCGGGAATAAAGTGGTTATTAAAGGCCGTTGTGAAAAGGGCTATTTTATMGARCCAACGGTGATTGAAGGRCTMTCTTCKGAATGCMGRGTTAAYCARGAAGAAATWTTTGGMCCYGTTTGTACTATTCARCCMTTTGATTCKGAAGAAGARGYRTTAGMMAAAGCWAATGGAACKGARTATGGAYTKGCTACATCTATTTGGAGCAAAGATATTTCAAGATGCCATCGAYTATCGACTCRATTAGACTTTGGTATTGTTTGGATTAAYACTTGGTTACTACGAGATTTACGAACCCCTTTTGGCGGAATGAAATCATCTGGCATGGGGAGGGAAGGTGGATTAGAAGCGATGCGATTTTTTACTGAACCTAAGAATGTTTGTATAAAATATTAATAGAAAAGATTGTACTTACTTATACGAATTCAAAAGAGAAAATAATATGTTTGCAGAAATAATCGGTTGGGGGAAATGTGCGCCTCCAGCGATCTTAACCAATAATGATATCGCTACATTTATGGATACTTCCGATGAATGGATTTATTCTCGTACAGGAATTAAACAACGTCATATCAGTCATGTACCTTGTTCAGAATTAGCCAGAGTCGCTACGGAAAGAGCTATTGCCTGTGCAGGAATTGATGCAAAAGACATTGATTTGATTATTTTTGGAAGTAATACGCCGGATGAAATGGTACCTAATTGCGCAAGCAAAATTGTTAATGCGATAGGCGCTATTAATGCAACTGGTTTTGACCTTAACTCAGCCTGCACAAGTTTTCTTTATGCTCTAAATGTCGGAACCGATATGATAAAAGCGTGTTCAATAAAAACGGCAGTAGTGATTGGAATGGAAAAAACATCCCGTCTAATGGATTGGGGGAAAAGAGATTCAGCTATTTTATTTGGGGATGGTGGCGGGGCAGTGGTGCTTCAAGCGACTGATGAAAAGCTTGGATTGATTGATGCAAAATTAAATTTAGTTCCCAATACACGTGAAATGTTGAGCCTTCCTGGTTTTGGTATGGATATGGCGGAYGAAGATTATAAAAMCTACTATTCATCATTARAYTTTGATGGRCAGGAGATWTTTAAACACGCGGTAAGAGGTATGCAAGAGGCTTGCAATGATTTACTTTCAAGAACAGGAGTCTCGCAAGATGAAATTGAACTGTTTGTTCCCCATCAAGCCAATAGACGTATCATTGAAACCTTAGCTAAGAGAATGAAATTTGATTTAGATAAAGTCATTATTTGCGTGGATAAATATGCGAACACATCAGCCGGTACAATCCCGTTAGCTCTTTGTGACGCGTTGGAAGAAGGACGAATCACTTCTGGAATGACAATGTTAACAGCATCATTTGGGGCAGGTTTAACCTGTGGAGCGGGGCTTATTAAATGGGGAGAACGAACGAAACCTATTGCTCAATCCGAAGCAGAACTTCCACCCTGTGAGCAGACTGCACTTGAAATTATTCAGCCGTCTATAGATTCAGCTAAAGAATATTATAAAACCTAAACAGTAAAGTGGAGAATGAAATGAGAGAAGTATTTCTAATTATGGTGGTCGCAACATTAAGCTCCTCATTTTCTTTTGCAGAAGAAAGTATCAAACCGATTACAATTGATCAATTACAAAGATTTTCCTTAGCAGAACAAATGCCAATGGCAAAATACTATGATATTAGAATGCGAAAAATTGTAGTTGCTAGCGGAGCAAAAATCGCTGAACATAATCATAAGGAACGAGCTGGAATGGTTTATGTTATTTCGGGTGAAATTGTTGAATATCGAAATGGTAAGGTGACTAGGTTAAAAAGTGGTGATTCACTTGTCGAAGACTTCGATACGGTTCATGCATACGAAAATAAAAGTAGTCAAGATTGTGTGTTGGTAGCATTTGATATTCCTAAATTCGAATCGAATCAGCACTTAGAAAAATTTATTGAAAAGTGAAAATAGTTTTAATTTAGATACCACTGTCAGGTTTTTCGTCAGTGTTTTGAGGTTCTTCAACTATTTCTTCAGTCGTTGTTTGATTGTTTAGGACAACTTCTGGAATGTCGGTCGATTGAGTGGATATATTTTCTTTCTGTTCTTTTTGAAGTGAAGTGTTTTGCTTTTCTAACCTGGCAATGTGATTCGTTAATTCCTTTATTTTAGAGGAAAACCCCCAATTTTCTCGGCTTAACCATTTTGATCGCGCYTTTTCTTTTTCTAAAGCTTTAAGAGTGTCACTTGAACTGGATGAACCWACGGCTATCGATGCTTTAAGTTCTTCAATCTCAGAYTGTGCTAWMTMTYTAGAATTTTTAAGATTTGATATTTGTTTATTTAATTCGGATTTGATTGTGTCAAATTTGATTACAGATTCTTGGTTATTCAATAATTGAGTATTTCTATAGTTTTCTAATTTGGCGTCTACAATTTTATTTGAGATTAAGCCTGCACCTACAATTACTATTACGAGTGCAATGATGCTATTTGAATAATGAGATAGATAATTCTGCGATGAACCACAAATATAACAATCCTTTTGTTTTTTTGCGATCTCTCTCTTACAACCAATACAACGAGTACTCATAAAARCCAATAGAATTTAGRTGTTATCGATAAATTCAGAATAGCATGTAGCCGTGTGATTTGAAAGCATCAAGGGGTAGCTTTCAAAGAGGTTTARTTTAATCGATTAKTCTTCATCYGCCACAATAACAGCMGTACCATAKACTAATAATTCTGCAGCACCCGAAGCTATTTCGGTGGTAACAAAGCGTAAAGACAAAACKGCATTTGCTCCYAATTCTTGAGCGTCATCCATCATTCTATCYAAAACCTGCTCTCGRATYTCAGCCATGAGCTTTGAATACTCGTGGATTTCRCCACCRACTAGCSCTCTAAATCGGGCMATAATATCRTGYCCYARATGCCGACTTCTTATACTGCTTCCGCGAACAAGTCCTAAGTGACGAATAACTYTTTTACCGTAGATAACTTCAGTTGTTGCTAGAATTATTTTACTCATAATGGTTCCTGATCAATTTTATTAATACTATTTTTAAGTGGTTGGTTTTTTTATATCTAGATTTTCAATTAACTAGACTTTCAAACGCACAAATTTCAATTGCTAAATTTTTAAGCGATTATATTTTTCATTTCGGGTATTTAGCATTTTTTGCCTTAAAACACTGATTAGTAGTAAAACACCACCAGCTCCCAATAAACCAATACCAAACTTCAATGCTAAGCTGATTATTGGATTTGTAAAAACAAAAAATAGTAGAAGTCCGATTAATATTACGGCACTTGCACTGATCAGAATGAAGCCTAGAATACGTGACGTTTTAGCGATAGGCTCTTTAAGTAATTTATCTAAATGCTCTAACTCACTCTCCTGCAAACTTAAAGATTGAACTTCTTGACGCATAGATAATAACTCATCATGGAGTTTTTTGTATTCGCTATCATTTTCAAGCCAAAGCATGACTTTTTGAGCTTCTTGTTGTGTTAACTCACCATCAAGATAGCCGGATAAAAGTTCGAAGTTTTTATCTTGCTGACTTTTAGCCATAATTTTAGAATGATCCGTTGGCTGGTGATTAGATTTCAAAAGGGCTTCGTGTTTCGAGGCGGTATTTTGAACTGATTCTTTATGTGGGTTATTTTCAATCATGACTGACCCCCTAAGGATACACCCTGATTGATCAATATTTCTCTTAAAGCCATTCTAGCTCTGTGTAATCGTGACATAACGGAACCTTTTGCAATGCCAAGAATTTTGGCAATATCTATGTAACTAAAATTATGATAATCCCGCAACAAAATTATTTCTTTTTGTTCTGTATTGAGTTGGTCTAGTGCGTGTTCAATTGTTTCTTTAAGTTGTAAATCTTGAAGTGCTTTCTCTGGCTCTGACGCGCGAGGAGCGTGTGTGTGAAACTCTTCGTGTTCAACATGAGGCAATCGTTTATTACGCCGTAATATATCAATCGATTTATTTCTTACAACGGTAAAAAGCCAAGGTTTGAACTCAGGATGGTCAAGCGCAGGTGCTCCAGGGTGATTAAGCCCTTTTTCGATAGATGTTTGTACAACTTCTAAAGCATCATCAGGATTATTAAGCAAGCGAACAGCTAAGCTGTATGCTTGCTTACGGCACTGAACAAATTCTTCTGAAATCTGTTGAGTATAATCTTCGACCTTAGTCATTTGTTGTTTTTATCCTTTAGTGCAGGAAGTTCGCTTTGGAGCTCAATATAAATCACAAACTTCACACAAAAATTGAAATTATCAAAAGTTACTAACACTCAACGATGGATAATTTCATTTATTCCAATTATTTAAATTTATTCTTAAATGAACTAATCCTCTCTACTTTGTTCTATAATTACGGTTGAATTTTGTGCTTTAGAAAAAGCAATTTCGTAATAAGTCAAAAGAGCTATTAGTAATGAAAAAATTTGTGTTTATTTCTATTATATTATCACTAACCGCTTGTAGTTCAACACCTTTTGAGGTTCTACAAGGATTATTTGGTTATACCCCCCCACCAGAAGAAACAACTGTTGGAGAAGAGCTTAAACTTGAGTTTGATCGATGTGAAAGAATCGATCGCAATCGTAATTGTGCTCAAATTGCTTATGATATGGTGCGTACGGTTAAAGGCCTAGAGCCTCGAAAAGTGCCTAAAGGTGTGGTTATCATTCTCGAGGGCAATGTCAAAATGGATAACGAAAAAGAAAAATAAGGATTAATTTTTTAGATTACGCAAAATACTCCATTGTATGCTAATCTTAAACTACACAAACCTAAATAAATCAGTTACTTATGCAACCTCTCTATCCTGAGATTAAGCCTAATCATACGTATCAATTAGAAACCAAAGACGGTCATTCGATCTATTACGAAGAAAGTGGATCGATTGATGGGATACCGGTTATCTTTTTACATGGTGGTCCTGGTGCAGGGTGTAGTTCGACTCATCGGCGCTATTTTGATCCGGAAAAATATCGAGTTATTTTATTCGATCAAAGAGGCAGTGGGCGTTCGACTCCCCACGCTAGTTTAGAAAACAATACAACCCAAGATCTTATTAGTGATATTGAAGCTATAAGAAATGAATTTGGTATTGAACAATGGATGGTGATGGGTGGCTCTTGGGGTACAACCCTTGCACTTGCCTATGCAGAAGAAAATCCTAAACAGGTATTAGGTTTAATCCTAAGAGGTGTATTTTTAGGTCGTCAAGAAGATATTGATTGGTTATATAAAGATGGAACGCGAAGGATATATCCTGATCATTGGGAAAAGTTTATAAAACCAATCCCTACGGAAGAACGAGATGATATTGTTAAAGCGTTTCATAAAAGGTTAACGGGACAAAATGAATTAGCAAAAATGGGTGCAGCTAAAGCTTGGGCCTTTTGGGAAGGTGCTGTAGCCACTTTAGAGCCCAATACTAATTTAATGGAAAGTTTTGCCAATCCTCATCTAGCGTTAGGGATGTCTCGCATCAGTGCACATTATTTTATTAATAAATGCTTTCTTGAAGAAAATCAAATTTTACAAAATGCTCATCAATTAAAAGGTATTCCTGGAATTATTGTTCATGGGCGTTATGATATGCTGTGTCCGTTAGAGAACGCTTGGACCCTTCAAAAGGTTTGGCAAGATGTAGAAATTCATATCATCAGAGACGCAGGGCATTCTGCTTCAGAAGCAGGAATTGTTGATGGACTGGTTAGAGCAACAAAAGAAATGCATCAATTGTTAGAATATAAAGATTAGTTTTAGAATCGAATAAAGAGAAATAGGTTTGATTGCATTAATTCAACGGGTCACCCATGCGAAAGTTGTGGTCGATGGAAAAACTATCGGAAATATTGAGCAAGGTATTTTAGCTTTAATCGGTGTTGAAAAAAATGATACTGAAGAAAAAGCTGATAAATTGTTAAGACGGTTATTAGGGTATCGTATTTTTTCTGATGCAGACGACAAAATGAATCGCAGTCTAAGCGATATTGGAGGCGGCTTACTTTTAGTTCCTCAATTTACGCTTGTTGCAGATACTAAAAAAGGCATGAGACCCAGTTTTTCAAGTGCAGCGCCTCCAGCAATAGGAAATCAATTTTTCGACTACTTTGTGAAACAAGCAAAGCTTAATTTCCCCAAAGTAGAAACAGGAAAATTTGGAGCTGATATGCAAGTTTCACTTTGTAATGATGGTCCGGTTACTTTTTGGCTTCAAGTCTAATTTTCTTAGATCGCGATACCTTTTTTTCTTTCTTATAGAGTCTATAAAACTATGTTTCCACTTTCCGTTCTTGATTTAGTTTCCGTAAAAGTAAATAAAACGCCAGCCGATGCACTGAAAGAATCACTCGAATTAGCGCAGCACACTGATGAATGGGGATTTCGTCGTTATTGGGTTGCCGAGCATCATAATATGACAGGGATCGCCAGCGCGGCGACTTCCGTTGTTATTGGTTACTTGGCTGGAGGCACTAAAAGAATTCGTGTTGGTGCCGGTGGTGTCATGTTACCAAATCATTCGCCTCTTATTATTGCAGAACAGTTTGGTACCTTGGAATCTTTATATCCTAATCGAATTGATTTGGGATTAGGAAGAGCGCCAGGAACTGACCAGTTAACTTGGCGAGCATTGCGCCGAGATCCAAGAGCGTCTGATTATTTTTCAGAAGATGTGCAAGAGCTACAAAGATACTTTGCTCCAGTTAAAGAAGGCCAAACTATACAAGCCGTGCCTGGCGGAGGTTTAGATGTACCCTTATGGATGCTAGGATCAAGCTTGCATGGGGCGCAATTAGCATCTAAGTTAGGTTTACCCTATGCYTTTGCATCACATTTTGCGCCGGCGTTATTAGATCAAGCGTTGCAAGTTTATCGTCAACAATTTAAACCATCAGAGCAGTTGACTCAGGCTTATGCGATGCCCTGTATTTCTGTGATCGTTGCGGAGACGGATCAACAAGCTAAAACTATTTTTACGAGTATGCAACAGCGGTTTTTAGGAATGATACGCAATCAACGAGGCAAGTTATCATCACCGATTGATGATATTGAGAGTTGCTGGAATCCTATCGAAAAAGCTCAAGTTGAAAGTATGATGAGTTGTGCTTTTGTCGGCAGTGTTGAAACCGTTCGAGAGAAACTACAACAATTTATCAATAAAACCCAAGCAAATGAGTTAATGGTGAGTGCTGGAATATTTGATCAAGATGCGAGATTGCGATCTTATGAGTTGTTGGCTGATATTGGAAAGGAACTTAATCTAGCCAGTTAATTTACGACGTTAAAACAAATCCCCCTCCCAAGAGTAGGTCCCATGAGGGAAAGGGGGAAGAAAGGTCATTCAACGATAGCTTTAATAATCTGATCTCCATGAGCTAATCTCATCGCAACATCCATCCCCTTAATCACATGACCGAAAATAGAATAATTTCTATCCAAATGAATATTGTCACCGGTATTGATGAAAAACTGTGAGTCGCCGGTATCTTTGCCAGCTGTCGCCATTCCAACGCTACCGACTGTATGGGAAAGAAAAGAAAGCTCTTCTCTAATAGACTTGCCACTGGTTCCTTCACCATCACCAATCGGATCACCACCTTGTGCAACAAAGTTTCCAATGACTCTCATAAAATAACTTTTATTATAAAATCCTTGTTCAACTAACGTGACAAAATTATGGGCTGAGTAGGGCGCTTCAGGATTCATCTTTATGACAATATCGCCGATACTTGTTTTTAAAGTGACCGTCTTATTACTAGATAACTTTGCTAGTTTGAAAGAGGCCGTTCCATTTATTTGTGCATTTGATTCTTCTGTATTTGACGCAGGCGTATTAATGAGTTTCTTAACTTTATTTGCGACAATTTGGTTAGGATCGCTACTTAACATTTTAAGTACGTTTGCAAATGCTTTAGGATCTTTTTCAAAGATAAGATTCGCAAAATTAACTTTTACGTAAGTGCTTTTATGTCGCATAATTTTCAGCGCCCAACTCATATCATCTCGTTCTTGGCGCTTTATTAGCCCAGACATTGCTGCCACAACCATTCCTGTACTTTCACTTTTCAATTGTTTCTTTAATAAGCTTAGTATTTCTTTCCCTGTTAAAGTTGAATCCGCTAATACTTGTAAGGCGGTTTGCGCAACTAGGATGTTGCTTGAAGCATGAAGTTTACCCATTTGTATTTTTGCTTGAGGAATGTATAAGAATGACACCATCGCCCTAATGGCTTCTGTTGCTAGTCTGATATCTTTATTTTCTGATTGCTCAATCAGCCATGATAAAATTTGACGATTTGCGACGTCGGGTTTCTTTACAATTTTGCCAATTAATCTAGCGACAAGACGTTTGTTTTTTAGTGAGGTAACACTGGTCGTTAAACCAGTCATTTGAGAGGGCAATACATATTGGTCTATATTAGGGACTCTCGCCAAAAAATAAGCGATTGGACCAGACAATTCATTATCTTTTGCAACTTGATTGACTAAAGACGGAAAGTCGATCAATTTGTAATCTTGTTTAATATCTCGATGATAAGTTAAAGTAGCTGCGAGACTATGGTAAATACTTTTTTGAACTGATAATTTGTTTTCCTTTTGGGATAAAAATTTAGAAACTAGATTATCTTCTGTTAGGTTAGCGAGTGCTAAATAAATCTCAGCTCGAATAATGGTAGTTTTTTCAGTTTTTAGAAGAGACCAAAGTAATTCATTAGCTTGTTTTGATTTGCTTTGACCAAGCGCTAACACCGCAACTCGTCTTAATTCATCATTGCTGGTTGATAAGAATGGCTTCACTAAAGGTAAGATATTTTTGCCACCAATACGAGAAAGCCCTTTTAAAGCATTCAATTGCACTAGTTCGCTTTTGCTATGTAAAGCGGCATCAAAAATCACTTTATTTAAAACGCGTTTATCAACGGTTTCAAATAGTCTTGCGCTTAGTTGGCTGTTAGCTTCATATGAGTGGCGTTCGCTATCTTTTATTTCAGGTCTTTCCATTGCCGTAACGTTGGTATGCGGTAAAAAAATACTGGATATTGTTAATACAATATACAAACCATTTAAACGAGTTTTCAAAATTGTGACCTCTTCTGTTAAACTGGTGATTAATTCTTTTCGAATCCTGAACTTTTACGAACTTTAACCATAGAACCATCTACAAAAGAGAGTTTAACAAAAAATGGCACAATATATCTATTCAATGAATCGAGTGAGTAAAGTAGTTCCTCCTAAAAAAACAATTTTAAAAGATATTTCTCTAAGCTTTTACCCCGGTGCCAAAATAGGTGTTTTAGGGCTTAATGGTTCTGGTAAATCAACTCTGTTAAGAATAATGGCAGGGATTGATACGGACATTGAAGGCGAAGCCATTCCATTGAAAGGAATCAAAATTGGATATTTACCTCAAGAACCTCAGCTAGACGAGTCATTAGATGTTCGCGGCAACGTTGAATTGGGCATTGGCGAGATGAAAGATATCTTAAAGCGATTTGATGAAGTTAATAATGCTTTTGGTGATGAAAACGCTGATTTTGATGCGTTATTAAAAGAACAGGGCGAATTACAAGATAAAATAGAAGCAGGAGGTGGTTGGGAAGTGGATGTGATGCTGGACAAAGCAGCGGAAGCGTTGAGACTCCCACCTTGGGATGCTGAAGTGAAGCATTTATCCGGCGGAGAAAAACGTCGTGTTGCACTCTGYCAGTTATTAATATCWAAGCCCGATATRTTRTTRCTTGATGAACCAACSAACCATTTAGAYGCTGAATCGGTTGCATGGYTAGARAGGTTYTTACAAGAATTTGAKGGWACGGTKGTTGCSATCACCCATGATCGATACTTTTTAGATAATGTAGCCGGTTGGATTTTGGARYTKGATAGAGGCCATGGSATYCCTTGGGAAGGAAATTACTCCTCTTGGCTAGAGCAGAAAGGMAATCGACTAGCRATGGAAGAGAAAMAAGAATCCGCCCATCAAAAATCTCTGAAAGAAGAGTTAGAGTGGGTMAGGTCAAATGCCAAAGGTCGACGGTCAAAAAGTAAGGCACGTATCGCAAAATTTGAAGARTTATCATCWCAAACMTTCCAAAARMGAAATGAAACTCAGGATTTGTATATYCCRCCAGGACCTCGTTTAGGTAAGTTAGTGATTGAAGCCACTGGATTGAAAAAGAGTTTTGGTGATAAATGTTTRGTAGACGATTTAAGTTTCACTCTACCTCAAGGTGGTATTGTCGGAATTATTGGACCTAAYGGMGCGGGTAAATCAACSCTRTTTAAAATGCTAATGGATCAAGAAAAGCCAGATGGTGGCGAGTTAAAAATAGGTGAAACGGTTAAAATAGCYTGYGTCGAYCAATCAAGAGATTCTYTGGAYGATAGCCGWACSGTTTGGCAAGAAATATCAGATGAYTCAGATATTATTACMGTSGGAAGTTATCAAGTKCCWTCACGGCARTAYGTYGGYAGATTCAATTTTAAAGGTGGCGATCAACAAAAATTYATYAAGGATTTATCYGGYGGKGAACGTAATMGAGTTCATTTRGCYAARCTRTTAAAAAGCGGYGGTAATTTATTATTRCTMGATGAGCCAACCAATGATTTAGAYGTWGAAACGCTTAGAGCRYTGGAAAATGCMGTGTTAGCRTTTCCTGGTTGTGCGGTTATTATTTCWCATGATCGCTGGTTCTTAGATAGAGTCGCTACGCATATYTTAGCWTTTGAAGGSGATAGTAAAACWGTTTGGTTTGAAGGSAATTATGCGGATTATGAAGCRGATAGGAAGAAGCGATTGGGCGTTGATGCGGATGCGCCGGTGCGGATTAAGTATCGGAAGATTGGGTGAATATCATTAATTTCATCCAATTAGCTTCATTCAAATCATCCAATTAGCTTGACTTGAATCACCCAAAACGCACTAGGTGACAAAGCCGATGGTGAATATGAATTACGGCATTATCGAGATCGACAAAAAAGAGAAATTGATTTTATAATTGAACGCGAAGATGGAGCAATGTTGGGATTAGAAATAAAATCAGGAACCAACATTGGGAAAAAAGATTTTAAACACATGAAATGGTTTAAAGAGAATCTAACTAACAATAATTCGTTTACAGGAATTATTCTCTATTCAGGAGAACAGATTGCGCCTTTTGGGAAAAATATGTACGCAGTTCCCTTTGGAATGTTGTTTGCTTGAGTTGTGAAAATATGACCTGCTATGTATCTGGTAAATACCATAGCAATTTTCTAAAGAGTTAAAATCAACAGTTGCATTTTTGCTTGAGATGTCGGTTTTTATTCTAGTTTACTATTTATCGAAGGTAATACTTATGTTTGAATGTGAACCATTTTGAATGTTATGAACGGTTGAATTTGACAAAGGCACCATTATGACGTACATTAAAAAGGTATAATCGAAATCAAAAAGGTATCTGCTATGAGCACAGTTTCTCAATTAATGGATGAGCGAATTAATCTTAGGCTGAAGAGTCATGCCAAACAGATGCTTGAGCGAGCTGCTAGCTTTGAAGGGCAAACCGTTAGTAAGTTTGTTATTAATAGTGCTTTGCTTCGCGCTGAAAAGACGATTCATGATCATGAGGTTATGACGCTTAATGCACATGATTCCGATAATTTTTTCAATGCACTTGCTACGCCAGTAAAATTTAATAATAAATTGGTGGCGGCTCTGAAAGAGCATGAGCAGCGTGTTACGACTAAATGAGCGATCGCTCCGGCTTAGTTATAGAACCACTTAGTAGAATACACAATAGAGCGGATTTTAATTGTGGCGTTCTATCGCTGAATAACTACATAAAAAAACAAGCCAATCAAGATGTAAAAAGACGAATAAGTCGTGTTTTTGTAGCCAGAATACCGGAATTACCATCAAAACTGATGGGGTACTATACACTTAGCAGTTTGTCGATTGAGCTAAATAGTCTTCCAGAGAAAGTTGCCAAAAAATTACCCAAACATCCTATTCCTACTGCGCTAATTGGTCGTCTGGCAGTCAGTCAAGACTTTCAGAATTGTGGTGTTGGTAAAATGCTTTTGGTGGATGCCATTAAACGAACGTTAGGCGTTAGTGATGAAATCGCTATTTATGCCATGGTGGTTGATGCAATTGACGAGCAGGCTGAGGCGTTTTATTTGCAGTTTGGTTTTTCGTTGTTATCATCGGCTGGTGAGAGTAGTTCGACACGCAGAATCTCTACAAATAGACGATTATTTTTACCATTAAAATCAAAGAATACTATTTAGTGTGCGCTTTCTTTAGTCAGAACATTTTTTTGCTTACCGTTAAAAGCGGTAATCTCGATTTACCTAAATATTTGTTAGTGCAGGGACTAACCTTACTAAAAGAAGCTAAGTTTTTATATGCTCAAATTAACAAAAATTAAACTTGCTAGCATTCTAATTGCGACAGTTTTAATTGAATCTTGTAGTTTTATGAACATTGAATGCCAATCAAGCTGGAAAACAACTGGGTTTTACACACCTACGGCTAAAGATTACCCTTCTTATTTCAACAATAAGATTTCAATAAAAAATTACAAGTCTATAAAATTTAATGAGAGCTTTCTAAAAGCAGTAAGAATGGAAGGGTGGGGTAAAACGCGCTTTGGTTGGTATCTTGGTTTTTATTCAAATCAATGGCATAAAAGCAATTATCCTCTTAATGCAGTGGGACTTCCTCTTGAAATAGGCGCGATAGCTGTAGATAATAATCTCATAGCGAAAAATACGCTTGTTAGCATTCCTCAAATACAGACCATTTTAGGTATCAGTCAATTTCACGCCGTTGATGTAGGTTCTGCTATTAAAAAACAACATATTGATATTTATACTGGTGAAGGTAATAGTGCTAGAAAACTTAGCTATAAAGTGACAGGTAAGCATCAAGTGTGTTTTTAATTTGTTCCTGAACTTAAAAAAATGATTTAACCATGATAAAAATAATCTCCCAACATGATTTTAAAAAACTGCCATGGAAAAATGGCAAAGGTAGTACGCTAGAGTTAGCGATTAACGAAAATGGCTCGGTGGATAATTTTGAATGGCGATTGAGTATCGCTACAGTTAAAGAAGATGGKMKGTTTTCTGATTTYWSTGGTTATACTCGTAATTTAGTMCTTATTGATGGMKAKGGRATGSTWYTACAYCATAATGAGAATCAAAYYGATCACYTNAAAAAGARANYTMGATTTTTCTACATTTGATGGMGCSAATAAAACSAYTGCWAAACTTTCATCGGGTGCGATAACTGATTTTAATTTAATGACTCGGACGAGAGATTTTGATGGTTCTGTCGAAACGTTCATAGGAACAAACCATGTCCTTTTAAAGCCCTCTCAAATTTGTTTTATTTACGGACTATCTAATAATTTGGAGATTCATTTTAAAAACATTGAAGACTGTCAGACTTTAGTTGTCGGAGATCTAATGAAACTGACAATTGATACAGAGAATACTGACATTAAAGTGTCTGGCGAAAATTTCATCATTATTTATATCAATAAACTAGCTTAAGTTATTCTAAAACTATTTCTGAAACAGCACTAACTATGTCCCCAATTTTCCTCATCATCATTATCGTTAGGCGATAAACCCACATTATCTGATTCAAGCTCTACCCCAAGGCCTAAAACCGTTCGGTTAGCATAATTAAAATAGGCGATCACTTGATTAACTTCTAATATTTCACCATCGTCATAACCGGCTTCTTTCATTAGACGCACATCATTCTTACACATCTTTTGAGGTTCTAAGGTTAATTTTTTTGCGTAATTAAAAAGTGTTATTTGCTGTTGGTTGTACACATCATCAAGTGTTGAATTTTCCATTGATGAAAGTGTTTTTTCAGCTAATACGTCATCATTTATTAAGCGCTTAAACCCTTGGTAATGATGCTCCACACAATAATGGCATTGATTCAACATGCTAACGTATACACCAAGTGCTTCTAACATGGATTTATCGATTTGATTAGCATTGTGATGTAGCACATTTTTGTACAGTCGCATATGTCCATCTAGCGTGTGCGGGCGCAAACTGTGTGACATTAAAATATGATCAATCTTACCCTTAGGACCCGCAATACGACGATAAATTTGCTTTAGCTTGCCTGTCGCATTTTCGACGTTGATGGTTTTTATCCATGCCATGCGGGTTACCTTTGGGTATTNNTYTKTTANWWMAWAAGKYWMKTTAAWAWWKSASWATYWTTTCTAATAAAGTTTAGTCAAACAATCTTTTGAATAATCAGACAATTCATCTAAACGATTATCTCTCACTTTAGCGACCCATTCTGGATCTTGAAGTAGTGCTCGGCCAATCGCAATCATTTCAAATTCGCCATCATTTAAACGATTTGCTAAATTTTCAAAGGACTCCTTGGCTACGCCGGAAGCTTCAACCATGTCGCGTTTTTCTTCATCGATGAAACCGCTGTTTAAACCAACACTTCCTACGGAGATACAAGGTTTTCCGGTGATTTTTTTCGTCCAACCCGCAAGATTTAAATCAGAACCTTCAAACTCAGCATCCCAAAACCGTCTTGTAGAACAATGAAATATATCAACGCCTGCATCACTCAAGGGTGTAAGGAATGCTTCTAACTCTTCTGGGTTATTGGCTAATTTTGCATGGTAGGCTTGTTGTTTCCATTGTGAGAATCGTAAAATAACAGGGAAGTCTTGACCACAGCGCTCTTTAATATTTTTGACAATTTCTACAACCACTTGAGTACGACCAGCAATATCGCCGCCGTATTCATCAGTTCGTTCGTTGGTGTCTGCCCAAAAAAACTGATCGAGTAAATATCCATGGGCTCCGTGTAATTCAACACCATCAAAGCCGATAGCTTTTGAGTCTTCTGCGGCCTTTACAAATGATTCAATCATTTCTTTAACATCATCATGGGTCATTGCTTCACCTGATGGTTTTCCTTTAGCGACTAATCCAGATGGACTGTAACCTGGTACTGACTCATCGGGTCCAGCACCTTTGCCAGCTCTTCTTATTGCGCCAACATGCCAAAGTTGAGGGACAATTTTTCCGCCTTCTTTGTGGACAGCTTCAACCACTTTTTTCCAACCAGCGAGAGGGTCTTCGCCATAAATGTAAGGTACATTCGCGTAACCATTGGCAGCTTTATGACCTACACATGTTCCCTCGGTGATAATAAGTCCTACTTCATTTTTTGCACGTCTCGCATAATAGGCTGCAACTAATTCATTTGGTACGCCATTTGGGCTGAATGTTCGAGTCATTGGAGCCATGACTACTCGGTTTTTTAAATGTAGAGGCCCTAATTCTATTGGGGTAAATAATGGGCTTTCAGAAAGAAGCATAAAGTCATTCCTAATAGGAGGTTAAATAAAGTAAAATCAATTTCAAATATTGGTGCATCTTATAACACAGATTTTTAGAATAGGGTATCTAACATGAAAGATGAATTGTCAGGCGCAAATTTAAAGTCAGAATTGAAGTCTGAATTAACTGCAGAAGAAAAACATAAAATTAAATCGCAAAAACATAAAGATAAAGTGGATGCGAGTATTGGTAAGGCAACCGAAGAGCGAGGCATGGTTCTAGTCATTACCGGTAATGGTAAAGGGAAGTCTACGGCGGGATTCGGCGTGGTTACACGTTGTGTCGGTCATAACTATAAAGCCGCGGTAGCTCAGTTTATTAAGGGTACTTGGGAATGTGGTGAACGTAATTTATTGGAAAATAATGGCGTTCCTTTTGCAGTGATGTCTACGGGGTTTACTTGGGATACACAGGATAAAGCTTCTGATATTAAAGCTGCTACTGAGGTTTGGTTAGAGGCTAAAAAGTTTTTAGCAGATCCTCAATATCACGTAGTATTGCTAGATGAACTGACTTACATGTTGGGTTATAAATACTTGGATAAAGATGATGTCTTAAATGCGATCAACAATCGACCAAAGGAACAGACGGTTGTAATTACTGGCCGTGGAGCGACAAAAGAGTTAAAAGATATCGCCGATACCATTAGTGATATAAAAGATGTTAAACATGCATACACCGCCGGATTAAAGGCAAGAAAAGGGGTGGATTGGTGATGAAGTTGTTCGCAAGTTTCTTTTTATTATCGTTATTAATCTGTTTACCTGTAAACGCAGAAAAGAAAAATCTTAGGATAATAACGCTTTCGCCTCACGCGGTGGAAATGCTTTATTCAATAGGAGCCGGCGATTTGATAGTCGCTACTGTGGAATATTCAGACTTTCCTAAAGAGGCTTTAAAAATTCCCCGAATTGGCAATTACACCGGTATTCAAATTGAAAAGGTACTCGCTTTAGAGCCTGATGTTGTTATTGCATGGAAAAGTGGCAACAAATCGAATGATTTGCAAAAGCTAGAATCATTAGGGTTAAATATTCACTATACCCATGCTAAAAGTATGTCTGATATAAGTCATGAGATTAGACGTTTAGGCGATTTGCTAGGAAAACAGGCGCAAGCTCTGGTTGTTACAAATAAATTAAATAAGCGCTATAAAGAAATCAAGAATACCTACAAAGATAAAAAACTCGTCTCCGTTTTTTATCAGCTTTGGCATGAACCATTGCAAAGTGTTGGTGAGACCGGTTGGATTGCRTCACTGATTAAAGATTGTGGCGGTTTAAACCTATTTAATAAGGTGAAAACYGCTTATCCAGCAGTTTCAATGGAAACGGTGCTTGTAAAAAATCCAAAAGTGATTATCATACCGCATCATTCAGGTAGCATCGGCGCTAAAAGAGAAATCTGGAAGCAATGGTCTTCGATTGATGCTGTTAAAAACAATCGAATTTATACCTTGAATGGTGATCTATTACATCGATTTACGCCTAGAGCGGTTGATGGATTAGAGCAGCTCTGTCAAAGGATTGATGAAGCTAGAAAGTAATTACACAGTTCACTTCTAAAACATACAATTTCGGCGTTCGAAAATGGTCATTCACACTAGTGAATTCACATTTTCTGCCTTGAACTTGAACGTTTTAAAAGCAATCTGAATAATTACAAATTAGAAAGATAAGGATATCAAAACAATCGAGTGTTCTGAACTGAGTTGAATTTTTAACTTAGACAATCAGATATTCGGGAAGTTGGTGAAATTCCAACACTGCCCCCGCAACGGTGATGTTTCATTGGTGGAGTTTGTTTTCGAAATAAACTCATACCAATAGAAAATAAGTCCGGAGACCGGCTCGATTGACAATTTGGTGGTGAGATAATTTTTGTTTCACCAATTATTAATCAGACGCGGCGGGCGTCAAAACATCGTTTACTTTAGCCAGTATTAGAATCAGTCCAATACTGGCTTGGTAAACGAGAGGTCTTAACAATGAAAAACCGATCTAAATTTTCTGGTTTTATAAAACCAGTGTCCATTCTTTTAGCTTTATCTTTTATTAATTCACTTTTTGCGGAAGATGCAAAAAAAGATGATGAAAATCTTTTAGTTATTACAGCCAACCGAACCGAACAAAACATCAATGATACTTTGGCCGCAGTCGAAATTATCACTCGCGAAGATATCGAAAGAATTCAACCTGAATCTATAACCGATCTATTGACTAGCATTGCAGGTTTAGACCTCGTGCATAATGGCGGTGCAGGTCAGTCTTCTTCGCTTTTTACGCGGGGTACAAATTCCGATCATACGCTGGTATTAATTGATGGTGTACGAGTTGGCTCTGCAACGTTAGGTAATAAATCTTTCTCGAGCATTCCTGTTGCTCAAATTGAACGAATTGAAATTGTTAAAGGTCCGCGTGCTTCGTTATGGGGAAGTGATGCGTTAGGTGGCGTGATTCAAATTTTTACACGTCGTTTATCTTTGGGCGAATATACCGTTGAAGCGACTACTGGCTCAAATGATTTTTTATCAAGCTCGGTCGTTTTTGGATTTGGTAGCGAAAAAATAGCTAACACAGTGACCCTAAGCTACGAAGATAGCAAAGGATATGACGTAGCAATTGGCGATGAAACCGATGATGATGGTTACGATCGTATTTCTGCAGCAATTAGAGGTGATTACACGCTTTCTGATGCAACTCAGCTTGATTGGATATTCCAGTATGATACGGGTTCAAATGAGTTCGATAATGCCTTTGGTGCCAATATTAATGACTACACCAATCACCTATTGAATATTCGCTACACTTACACGGTTGACCAATGGTTAACTCAATTTAGTGTTAAACAAAATAGAGACCAAACCTTTTCCTATGGAAACGGTACCGAAAAAGGTTCGGGATCTGTCTTTGAAACTCGCCGTGATCAAATCAATCTTTTGACTCAGTATAAAATAAATGATGAAATCAGTGTAACCGGCGGTATTGATCATTTTGTCGATAATGTTGAAAGAAGTAAGGTAGTTTCATTTGATTTTGGCTTAGGTCAAAATGTCACTCGACCTTTTGCAGTTACAGAGCGAGCTTCCGACGCGGTTTATTTATCCAGTGTTATGAAGTTTGATAGAATTATTGGAGAAATTTCGGCGCGTTATGATGATGTTGAAAATGTTGATACTAATAAGACTTTTAATATTAGTGCAGGTTATAAGGTTTTAGATAATGTTACGCTTGCAATGAGCCGTTCTAAAGGTTTTAAAGCGCCATCATTTAATGATTTATATTTCCCCGGCTTTGGTAATGATCAATTAGTCAGTGAAGAGTCTTACAATCGTGAATTTCTTATTAAAGGTCATTGGCAAGGGCACTCAGCGGTTTTTGTTAAATTTGAAAATAAAGTCGATAAACTCATAGCATTTAGTTTTGATCCGGTTTTAGGTTTTAGACCATTCAATGTTGATAAGGCAGACTTGTCAGGGTTAGAATTTAACTACAAATATAGGCACGGTAAATTTGTTCACAAGTTGTCTGCAACACAAGTTGACGCCACAGACGTTAGTATTGATGCTTTTAGTGGTTTAGCTGCAAATGAACAGCTTTTGCGCAGGGCGAAAGAATTATATAGTTACGAATTGACTGCAAGTGTCGGTGATTTATCATTTTTCACTCAGTTTAATTATAAAGGAAGACGAAGAGATAATGCGTTTGACCCAATTACCTTTGAGACTACGCCAGTCTATCTTGATAGTTTTACTCAAATTAACGTTGGTATGACTTATGCCGTTTCAGAAGAGTTAAAGCTTAAATTGAAAGTCAGCGATTTAACCGATGAAGAGAGCGCGACTATTTTCACTTATAATGCGCCAGGTCGTCAGATCTTTGTGTCTTTTCAATATAGGAATTTTTAATCTATTTTGATTGTTTGAATAGGATCGTAGTTGCTTTTACAAATTACGATTTCTATTCAAAGTGAACGATAGGTTAATAAGATCAAATATCGTTCATTCCCTCTCTAAATCTCACTTTTTGAATCTGAGTGAAATTGTATCTTTTTGCAATATATTTGAGTTAGAACCAAGCCTTTTCAGCTTCAGATTGTGTGAAACCAAATAAATCAGTATCATAGAGCCAATATATCGTTTCGATTGGTTAATCCTAGATTAATCAATATTGAATACCCTCCGACTTTTAGAACAACCTTTAGGATTAATCATTTATGTCAAAATTCTTTTTTGATGGCAAAGCAAGTAATAACAACGCTCGTGGACCAGGTAAGGTGGGCGGTGGCAAAAAATCGAGCCGTTTGGGGAGCAAAAGTTTGCCTGCTGAAATTAGCGTGCAATCAGAAGCAAAAAAATCAGAAATCGAGGCTATTTTAAGTGAAAATAAATGGTTTGGTAATGTTGTAATTAATGCGGATAAAGATGAAAATCTTAAGGATCTAGAGTTTTTACAAGATAATAGTGTTGTTTCCGTTAAAACTAATAGTTTGGGACGAAATGACCTTTGTTCATGTGGTAGCGGTAAAAAATTCAAGAAATGCTGCGCGGCCTAGTTATTTTATAGTTCTATATTTGTCTTAATCTTCTTGATAACTAATAGAATATTGAATAATTTACTAAACAAGTCACTTAATAAAGAGAAAAACAATGCCAAGAGCAGGTGAACTAAAGCGCGGTGTAGCGGTTGAATATAATGGTAAATTGTTACTTGTAAAACATGTTGATGTGCATAGTCCGAGCGCAAGGGGCGCAGCAACCCTGTACAAAACACGTTTTGCGGAAATCGGCACCGGTAGCAAAGTTGAGCATACATTCAAAGGTGATGATATGTTGACAACGATTGATTTGAATCGACGAGATGTTAGCTTTTCATATATTGATGGTGACGATTATATCTTTATGGATAATGAAGACTATAGCCAACACCCGTTTCGATTAGAAGATATAGAAGATGAGCTTTTATTCATTAACGAAGATACTAAAGGATTAGTGGTATTAGAAGTGGATGACAAAGCGGTAGGAATTGAACTACCGCAATCCGTCGAAATGGTCATTACCGAAACAGATCCGTCTATTAAAGGTGCATCAGCGGCTGCGAGAACTAAACCCGCTAGATTTGAAACGGGGTTAACGATTCAAGTTCCTGAATACATCTCTAATGGTGAAAAAGTAAAAATAAATACAAATGACCGAAAGTTTATGGGGCGGGCTGAATCGTAATGCTATTAGGTAACCGAAAAATTTTAAATAGTCAACGAATTTCAAYTATTGATAGTTTGCAGGCTATCGAAATTTCTGCGGATGCCATTACCGTTTTAGATAATACCCAAGATTATAAAATACAGCTTTTGGCATTGATTAAGTCGGCTAAAAAACGAATTTATATTACTGCTCTTTATTTACAGGATGATGAAGCCGGGCAAGAAATATTAACTGCTTTATATGAAGCAAAACAAAACAATCCTAACCTTGATGTGAAAGTGTTTGTTGATTTTTTAAGAGCTCAAAGAGGTTTAATGGGGCATGCTAAGAGTGAAGGTAATGTTCGCCTTTACCGAGAGTTTGATAAGAAGTATGAACATAAAATTGATATTTTAGGTGTGCCAGTCAAAAGTAAAGAGTTTCTTGGTGTTCTTCATTTAAAGGGTTTTGTATTTGACAATACGGTATTTTATAGTGGAGCTAGCATTAACAATATTTACCTGCAGCAAAAAAATCGTTACCGTTATGATCGTTATCAAATGATTGATTCAAAAAGCCTAGCCGATTCATTTGTTCGATTTTTAAGGAATAACTTTTTAACCAGCGATGCTGTTCATTCGTTAACTAGTGATGATATTCCCAAAGTTAAAGGCCTAAAAAAAGCGATAACCATTCTTAAAAAAGGACTAAGAAAATCAGGTTACTACTTTAAGGCAGATGAAGTTAATAATAAGAGTGAATGTGTTTTATTAACACCGATGCTAGGTTTTGGTGCTAGAAAAAATGTTCTAAATAAAACCATTCATCAATTAATTAAACAGACTGAACATCAGGTAGTCATATTTACTCCCTACTTTAATTTTCCATCAAAGATTCATTCGGCTATTCGTCGACTACTTAAACAAGGAAAAAAAGTTCAAATTATTGTGGGGGATAAAACCGCGAATGATTTTTACATCTCTGAAAATGAAGAGTTTAATAAAATTGGAATTTTACCTTATCTTTATGAAGTTAGTTTAAGACGGTTTATAAAGGCAAATCAAAAATATATTGATCAGAACTTATTAGATGTCTGTTTGTGGTTGGATAAAGGCAATAGTTTTCATTTGAAGGGTATTAGTTCAGATCAAAAAAATCATTTGTTAACTGGACACAACATCAATCCGCGTGCGTGGCGTCTGGATATTGAAAATGGCATTTTGATACAAGATCCACAGCAAAAACTTTTAGAAAAGTTTGACTGTGAGCTTAAACAAATATTGAAGAATACGACGCGTGTTAATCACTTTGATGAAATCGAGTTACCTAAAGATTACAGACCAGAGGCTAGGAAATTACTAAAACTTGCAAAACGCGCAAAGTTAGACAGTATTCTGAATCGACTTTTATAATAAAAACAATTTTTTATTTGCAACAATAAGAAGGAAAATAGGATGAGAAATACCAACGAAAAATATGGCAAGGTCGCAATTATTATCCACTGGGTTATGGCTTTGATGATAATCGCTCTAGTTTTTATAGGGTTTAGCTTAGATGATATTGAAAAACCGCTTAAATTTACTATTATCGGACTACATAAAGCAACGGGTACTTTAGTCTTAGTTTTGGGTTTGTTCCGTTGGTATTGGATGATCAGTAATGATTCTCCCGCACCGATAGAAGGCATGTCTAAAGCTGATATTGGAATAAGTCACGCAACTAAATGGATCCTCATGCTCGCACTGATCGGCATGCCAATGTCTGGAATTATCATGTCGATGTTCGCGGGTCATGGAATTAATATGTATGGCCTGTTTGAAATTTCACCGATGCTTGAAAAGAATATTGATAACGCTAAGTTTTTTGGTTCATTACATGAACTTGGTGCTTATGCTATCTCTGGCATTATTGGATTGCATGTTTTAGCCGCATTGAAACATCACTTTATTAATAAAGATAATGTACTCAGAAGGATGCTCGGTCGATAAAAACTAAATTTGTTGCTGAACGRACGGGGTCGGAGTCGCTTTAAAATTAAAGATGTATTCTATGCTTGAGGAAACCTTTGATTTTCAGATCTAACCTTTTGTTAATGGCGACTCCGACTCCTGTAAATTAAGTGGGAATAGAACTATGAATCAATTAATCAAAGAGTCGGCGTCTAGGTCGACCCCTTACTTAGTTTCAGCCGCTGCATTTGTCATTGTGGTCGCGGGAATGAAAGAAGCTGCGCCAATTTTGGCTCAGTTTTTTTTGGCAATGTTTATTGCCGTCGTTTGTATTCCACCGATTAATTGGCTTGTATCAAAAAAGTTACCGGAAGGTGTTTCCATCGCTTTAGTTTTAGTCATGATGTTATCTTTCTTGGGATTTGTTGGGTATTTAGTGGGTGATTCTATTCAATCCTTTAGTGCAAACAAAGAACTTTATTCCGCTAAATTAGAAGAGAATTTAGGCGGATTATTTGTTTGGTTAAGTGGTTTTGGCATATCTTTGGAAGGATTAAAACTAGCGAGTTTAATAGATGAATATGGACTAGCCTTAGTCAGCAGAGTCGTAGGTGGACTTAATATTATATTTCAACAGTTCTTTGTGATTTTTTTAAGTGTTATTTTTATTCTGGCAGAAATGTCTAGTTTTCCGGAAAAATTTGCAAAGGCTTTTTCTAATAGCCATGAAAAAATGATTCATATCAATCGAATCTTAGAAAAAATTAGACACTATCTAGCGATAAAAACCGCCGCGAGTTTGTTAACGGGTTTTATTGTTTCTATCAGTCTATTTTTTATTGGTATTGATTACCCTTTTCTTTGGGGGATGCTTGCTTTTTTACTAAATTATATTCCAAATATAGGTTCTATTATTGCTGCAATTCCTCCTCTTATGTTGGCATTTATTCAACTAGGGCCGACAGCCGTGTTATGGACCGGCCTAACCTTTTTGTTTGCCAATACCTTTGTTGGTAATTATCTCGAACCAAAATTCATGGGAAAAATGCTAGGGCTTTCTACGTTTGTGGTATTCCTATCTTTAATATTTTGGGGTTGGATTTTTGGTTCAGTCGGTATGTTTTTATCGGTGCCTTTGACCATGACCATTAAAATAATACTAGAGACCAATGATAAAACGTTGTGGATGGCTATTATGCTTGGTCCCGATATAGAGATTGAAGAACCCGATGAGCAAAAAGATCAGCAAGTATTAGAAGAAAAATAGAAGAGCTGTATTGAAAATACACTACTGAATAATAATGTAAAACTTAGTAATATTTGTTACATTTGAATAAATGTAAAGTGACTCTTTTTTAGTATGATTAACATTCGTTAGTTAGTTTCGCTATTGGGGATTACTATGAAACAACTTCTAAATCATGTTCGAGTACAAGCATTCARAAAAAGAGTATCAAARGCTTTTAATCAAGTMTTTGAYAATCCGGTTGGRCGACCYGCTAAAAAAGCGTTAATCACKGTTGTYGGYGTATTCATTAMCTTGCTKGGWGTYATMTTAATCGTACTTCCTGGGCCTGCTTCACTGTTTATACCGATTGGTTTAGTTATCTTAGCGTTAGAATATCCGATTGCCAGAGTTTGGTTACGTAAGTTCCAACATATATTGACGGCTTCGGCAAGAAAGGCTGACCAAATGATTGATAAGGTTTTTAACAGAAGAGCAAGACAATAAATTGGGTAAAAATCGAATCTTACGGGAATAAAGTGCTAATATTTGTAACATATTGTTGTAACTAATTTTCATTAAAGCATTCTAATATAAGTAGTTGTTCAATAACTTAATATGTTACTTATGGAATTTTTCTTACAGGCTTTCATGTAGTTCATTATCGAAAGGTAAATATAGTGAGTTTAAAACGGAGTTTGAATCCTCAATCTTTTTCTAAAACGAATATCCTATTCGTTTATTTGATTGTCGCGCTTTTAAGTTTTGGAATTTCCTATAGCGTTTTTAATACGGGTTCCAATCTTTCAGAAGTTAATCATAAATTAACCACAAAACAACTCCCTGTTTTAAATGATCTTGCTGAATTAAAGCATTGGTTGACGGAGCAAGAGAGAATTTTGTACGAGCATTATGCGGAAGTCGATAAAAGTAAAAATGAGCCACGTCTTATTTTAGCGAGTCAAAACATACAATTAATTTTATTAAAGCTAAAAGTGTTTTTTCCCGATAATATTAAACTTAAAAAACTAGAATCTCTTAACTTACTGATTACCGAGCGCGCAGATGAGTTTTTAAATACCCTTGACACTGAGTCGGGAAGTCGCTGGAATTTGGCACGAGAAGACCTAGCTTCTATTTCTAGAATGGGTAGAAATAGTAAGCCTTACCTTTCAGGTCTGGTGAATGAAATTCAAAATGAAATATCCTTATCAAATACTGAGTCAAGTAAGCAACTTGATAATATGTCTTTATGGGTATTTGGCTTTAGTAGCTTAATCATTCTTTTAGCTATTTTTGTGGGTTACTTTGTACGTTCTATCGCTAATAGTAGTTACGAAAAACGAAAACTAGCACTATTTGTTGAACAAAATCCCAACCCGGTTGCATCGGTTGATTGGTCTGGAAAAATTGATTTCGAAAATATCTCTTGGCGAAAAAACTTTAAAATAAGTCAATCGAGAATATTCGAAAAATTGATAAAAGAAAATTTAGCAAATTTGAAAGTCTCTCAGAAAAACCGAGTTCAATGGCAATTTAAGCATGACAAAGAATATTTTGATGTTGTTCTTCATCAAATTAATCACTTAGATAAAGTTATGATTTTTGTTGAGAAAGCAACTGAACGAGTAACCGCAATAAAAGAACTGGAGTATTTAGCTTTTTATGATCCACTAACTGGGTTAGGTAATTTAAGGAAATTAGAACTCGATGTCGAAAAACAACTGAAAAAAGGTACCAGTAATAAATTTTATTTATTGGCGATAGGAATTAAAAGTTTAAAATTAGTAACGTCTACTCATGGATTATCGGTGAGTGACGCGCTTATGAAATCGATGGTAGTCAGAGTTCAAAATACATTTTCTCCATTAAGAAAAGATTTCAATTGGTGCAAACTTTACCGTTTTACCGGCGCCAAGTTTATGATTTTATTGGCAGAACCTACGTCTATAACGGCGCATAATCATGTATTAAGGGATCTTGATCATTGCTTGCTTAAATCTATGGCAAAACCCTTACAAACTTTATTTGGTAGCTTTTTCTTAGATATTCAATCTGGATGTGTAGAGCATCCCGAGCATGGATATAGTTCGAGCATGTTAATTAAGAACGCCAATGCGGCGCTTAGCGAAGCGCAAAAATTAAATCGCAATCAATTAGTACTATTTGATCACGAAATTAGTTATCGCGAGCAAAAGTGGTATCAATTAGAAAATGATCTTAAAGCGGCTAATTTTGACAGTGAATTTTTCTTGGTATACCAACCCAAAATTGACTTGTCGACAGGTGAAATGAAGAGTATGGAAGCTTTGATTCGCTGGCAACACCCGACAAGAGGTTTGATTTCACCCGTTGAATTCATTCCGGTGGCTGAGGAAAGCGGTATGTTAATGTCCTTAGGACATTGGGCGCTTTGTGCCGCGTGTGAGCAGGCAGTGAAATGGCAGAAGCGAGGGCTTACTGATCTGCAAGTGGCTGTCAATGTATCACCTAGTCAGCTATTATCGGCAAATTTTGCAATTAGCGTGATGAGATGCTTAGAAGAAACGGGATTAGATGCAAAAAATCTTGAAATTGAAATAACAGAAGAAGTTTTGGCCTCTGAACACGAAGTTTGCTTCTCGGTACTTGATTCGTTAAGACAGCAAGGCATATCAATAGCCATTGATGACTTTGGAACTGGATATTCTTCCCTAAGTTACCTTAACAAATTTCCTATTTCTAAATTGAAAATTGATCGATCATTTGTCACCGAAATTGAGAGTAATCCTAATAATCATGCCATAGTGAGTGCTATTATTGCTTTATCGCATAATTTAGGGATTTCTGTAATAGCAGAAGGCATAGAGACCAAAGAAGAGTTGGCGGTTTTAGAAAAATTAGATTGTGAGATAGGGCAGGGATACTATTTTAGTAAACCTTTGGAAGTTAAAGCGTTTGGTGAAAAATACTTACCGAAAGATAATATTCTCGAAATAAATCGTTATTCTTAAAAAATATTGAGATATTTGAAATTATCTCAAATTAATTGTTGACTGCTGACTCATATATATATATAAAGTAAATGTGTTTTATATCTACGTAAAACACTTTGATAGATAAACGTTTATCAAATGGAGATTTAATTAAAAGGAAATTAAAATGTTACAACAAGTNAAAGTATTTTTATTCATCACACTATCTTTTTTTAGCTTTTCTCAACTTCAAGCTTTAGAAATAGCTGACTGTAGTTCGTGTGCGTACGCAAATATGCAGAGTGTTGCTAAAAATCAAATATCAAACGGTAGTATTATTATTTACGATCCAATAAATAGGAGTTCTAGTAAATATTTTGTCTTTACCAATGTAGAACCTGGCTTTAATATGAAAATAGCCTCTCTAATTTCAATGTCGCAATCTGAATTAGATTTAGTTGATGCCTTGTATAATTTATATGATGAGGTTGGGTATTCTTGGAAGACCGATCCTATTGAAATTACTCATGAACTAGATGTCGGTGGAGAATTTCGTCTTAATAATGCGTACGACGTGTATATTTGGGGTGGTGTTCGAAATCGAATTAGTGATCATATTTCAGCTAATATTAATTCGATTGTAAGTGGAAATACAGCTGCAATGAATGCTCTCGCAGCACTTACAAACGCAGCTTTAAGTATTGCAAGTATTGACCTACAAATTAACGTTATAGTTAAATTTCCTGATGGAAGTCAAGCTGCATACACTCTTGAAAGTGATCTGTATCCTGAGCACGATCCAGAAGATTCAAGAAATCGAGATCACGAGGATCAACCTATCGTTAATGATGGCAGCGGCGGTGAACGAGGTAGTTATAATATTACAAGTGGTGGTCATTTTAATGACTTTGTTAATGCGCCGGGAGGAACTGTGACGTTCATAGGAACTAGTAGTGGAGGAGGGCGTGGAACGATGCGATGCGTATTGAAAGGAAATGTTCTGACTTGCACATATACACCTAAATAAATACCAGTGTAGTGAGAAAAGTCAAAGAAGTAAGTTTAAAAGCTTACTTTTTTGAATTGAAATTTTGTCAAAGTTACATTGTAAAATAATGACTACAAGCTTAAAATTGGTTATGACCAGCCCTTATGTAACCAGTGAAAGCTCTATTTATGTCTGTTGTTCGTTTAAACCCTCAACAAGAACAAGCTGTAAAACTAACTACTTCCCCTTTGTTAGTGCTTGCTGGTGCCGGTAGTGGCAAGACTGCGGTTATCACTCAAAAAATAGTTCATTTAATTGTCAACTGTGGTTACCCAGCTAAAAATGTTGCGGCGGTTACTTTTACTAATAAAGCAGCAAAGGAGATGAAAGTTCGGGTCTCAAAATTATTAGGAAAAGCTAATAGTAAAGGGTTGATCGTGTCAACTTTTCATAATCTGGRTTTAAATATTATTCGACGTKAACATAAAGCATTATGCATGCGTACCAATTTCACTATTTTTGATGATCAAGATTCATTATCGCTAATGAAGGACTTGTGTAAGAAAAATGATGATGCCGATAAAAAGGAAATGTTGTTAATTCTCAATCAGATATCGAAGTGGAAAAATGAGTTGATGCTTCCAGATGAAGCAATAAAGAGTGCAAAAGATCAAACGGAAATTCAGTCGGCAACATTGTATGAAGCATATGCACGAAGTTTAAGAGCATTTAATGCAGTTGATTTTGATGATCTGATATTATTACCCACTATATTATTAAGAGATAATCGAGAAGTTCGAGAAAAGTGGCATGGTCGTATACGTTATTTATTAGTTGATGAGTATCAAGATACAAACACTAGCCAATATGAGTTAGTAAAATTGTTAACAGGGCGACTAGGGAATTTTACTGTTGTAGGAGATGATGACCAATCAATTTATTCTTGGCGTGGCGCTCAACCAAAAAATTTGGAATTATTACAACAAGATTTCCCTAATTTGCGAGTGGTTAAGCTGGAGCAAAATTACCGTTCCGCAGGTCGAATTTTAAAAGCCGCTAATCGATTGATTCAAAACAATCCCCATTTATTTAAAAAGAAATTATGGTCAGAGAAATACTTTGGTGAGCCTATTAGAATTTTATCGGTGAAAAATGATAATGATGAAGCTGATAGAGTCACTAGGGAAATTTTATCCAGAAGGATCAATGATAATATTCAATACAAAAATTTTGCAATATTATATCGTGGTAATCATCAGTCTAGACTATTAGAAAAATTTTTAGTCGACAAACAAATCCCCTATAAAATAAGTGGTACTACTTCCTTTTTTTCCAGAGCCGAAATTAAAGATGTGATGTCTTAYTTTAGRTTGCTARTGAATCAAGATGATGACAATGCATTTATTCGAATTGCTAAYGTACCTMGACGYGAAATTGGYGTWASTACGCTAGAAAAATTRGGSAATTATGCTAATGAGAAACACATTAGTTTGTTYGAAGCKATTTTTGAACAAGGGTTAGAGCAGTCATTGTCTGGWAAAGGTCTCAACGCAGTCAAACGGTTTGGCGAACTGATWRCTAAAGCMAGCGATAACATYAAGCGWGGAAACACTCTAGCGATTATCCATGAGTTGTTRTCTTATATTGGCTATCATGGYTATTTGTTTGATAATTCAAGCTCGCCAAAAGCGGCTGAATATCGCTGGGGTAATGTGGAAACACTTTTATCTTGGATAGAGTCAGGATTAGAAAATAATAAAATGGCAGAAGATCCCTTTGCAGAAACSGTTACTAAATTATGTTTGCGAGAAATGCTTGATCGCAATGAAGACGATGAAGAAGAAAAAAATGAAGTTCAATTAATGACGCTACACGCATCAAAAGGWCTYGAATTYCCCCATGTGTATTTGATTGGAATGGAAGAAGAATTATTACCTCATAAGGTATCAATTGAAGAAGGGAATATTGAAGAAGAAAGGCGTTTAGCCTATGTTGGTATTACGCGAGCGGAAGAAACTTTGAGAATAATTGTTGCCAAAAAGCGCCAACGTTATGGCGAGTTAGTTGACTCTGTTCCAAGTCGATTTTTAGAAGAGTTACCGCAAGAAGATTTAGATTGGGAAGAAGATCATGTACCACTTACCGACGATGAAAAACGAGAGAAAGGCAAAGATCGTTTGGCTAGTTTGCGTGAAATGTTGAAGTGATCTATAAAAACAAAAGTCAAAAGACTAAAGAATTCACGCTTAATATGCTCCTGCATAAGCGATATAAGTACATCCATGTACAAAACCACAGAGGGCAGAGAGGGCACGGAGAAGAGAAAGTTCTAAATGATTTTTACTCTGTGTCCTCTGTGGTAAAAGTTTTTAAGGCTCTAAGGTTTTAGAATTCAATACTTACATTTAAGCCGATGACTCTAGGTTTAGCAAATTGGTAATAAGGGCCATTTACGCTATATAAATTTCTTGGATCATTTGGAAAACTACCAAAACCTCTTGTTTGAATTTTTTCATCTGTCACATTATGTGCATATATATGTAGGCGCCAATCATCAAGTTGGTAGGTTAGACGTAAATTTAATAATTCATAATTATCTGATTCTGCATTGTGACGATTAGAGAAATAGAATTCCCCTTTTGATTCCACTTCGATATTAAATGTAAGTTCATCGTTAATGAAAAACCGTGAACCGACGGTTATTTGATGTTCTGGGGAATGTGCTTGTCCTCTACCGCTCAGATCATATGGAACCGGAGGGATTGAGTCTGTATCAGCTTCTAAATGTGAAAAACTCTTAAAGTCGGTGTATTCAGTTTGTAACAAGCCAATCGTTGCATAAAACATATATTCATCGTTAGAGCGCCACTTTGCTTCAAGCTCTATTCCACTATTGATACCTGATGTTGCATTTCCAGTGTATCCATTAAAACTACAGGGGCAAGGATTGCTGTCATTAAAGGGAAGACCGGTAGCGTTAGAAAGAACTAATGATTGCTTGATTTGAATATTTTTTCTATCTTGGTAAAAGGCGGATAGTTGTAAGGTCAATTTTTTATCTAACCATAAACCTTTCATTCCCGCTTCATAATTTAATTGAGTTTCTGTTTTAAATTCTCTGTCAATTCTAGGTAATGCGTTATTGGCATTGAATCCACCTGCTTTATAACCGCGTGAAATCGTTGTATACAACATTTTTGATTTTGACCACTGGTATTTCAATGATAATTTTCCGCCCCACATATCTTCATCTGGATTGAATTGAATGTTGTCATTATCAGCATAAGTTGCACTTCTATTTTCAAATCGCAAGCCACTGGTAAGATTTAATTTTTCTGAAATATTAAAAGAATATTGACCATAAATCGCTTTGTTATTGGTGTCAAAATTGCTCATAAAAGGCGATGCCAAGTAAGTATATTCTCGAGTGATATCCATATTTTGATCCTTTAGATAATAACCTATCACCCATGATGATTGTTCATCTGATCCGAGTAATCTTAAATCAAGATTGTTACTGGTAATTTTTCTTTTATAGGTATCTACTGACTGATACCACCAATCAAATCCCCAATTAGCACTATCACAATCTAGTCCATCGCAAATCCCAGGATTAGTCCAATCTTCATCATAGGAATAGGAAATATCAGAATCGGTTGTACTCAACGTTGATTCGAATTTTAAATAATCTGAAAGTTTCCATTTGATTTGAATCGCGCTGGCTAAAGTTTCTTGCAGATCTTTTCCTGGTTCGTCTGATAAAGTAGTTTGATTATTGTCTAAACTAAACGCATCATACCCATTATTAACATCAAC
>NVTT01000103.1 GCA_002401655.1 Gammaproteobacteria bacterium
AAATTTAACCCACTATTTAATTATTTTACTATTTTCAACTTTTGCACTGGTTGCCAATGGCGCTGAAGAAGTCATCAGTAAATCTTATTCAGTAAAATCAGGAGGTTCTCTTTATATCGAGAGCGACAGTGGAAAAATAGAAATTGAAACATGGGACAAAAACAAAGTAGAAGTTAAGATCACTAAAAAATCAAGAAAAGAAAAAAGACTCAGCGAGTTTAAAGTTGATATTGAACAAAGTGGTAATGATATTTCAATAGAAGGCGAAGGAGAGTGGAACAGCCGCGTTTCGGTTAGCTATTTCATTAGAGTACCCAAGAAATTTGATTTAGATCTTAAAACAGGTGGCGGATCTATTTCTGTTAACGATATAAGCGGAAAAATTAAAATGAAAACTAGCGGTGGCGCGATTAAAGTGGGTAACGTCGCTAAAGGAAACGTTGATGTCAAAACATCTGGTGGCTCAATAACAATAGGTAATGTCAACGGAGATCTAAAAGCAGACACCTCTGGCGGAAGAATTGTTGTTGGCAAAATAACTGGAAAAAGCCAGCTAGATACATCAGGAGGAAGAATTGAAATTACTCATTCAACAGGCAGTTTAAAAGCTGACACCTCCGGTGGTTCCATTACTGTTGGCACAAGTGACAGTGATGTTGATGTAAATACTTCCGGCGGTCGAATAAAAATAGGTATGGCACAAGGAAACGTGAAAGCAGACACTTCTGGTGGCTCTATTACGGTTAAAGGAAGCAAAGGGAGCGTAGAAATTGATTCGTCTGGTGGAAATTTATTTGTTGGAGAAAGTGGTAGTTATGTAAAAGCAGATACATCAGGCGGAAATATWACYATYAAAAAAGCYAATGGTTATATTGAAGCGGAYACTTCTGGTGGRCGTATTGARGCAGAAATGATTCAAACTGATAATAGTAAGGATACTCATGTCAAYTTAGAATCATCWGGTGGTTCAATCACCTTATACGTTCCAAAAGGAATTAAAGCAACSGTTAATGCYAGACTTAAAAYAACTCACCGCGCTAGARAAGATTATAGAATMTACTCTGATTTTCCRTTAACCATTAAAGGGCAAGAYAGCAGTCGCGTCAGTGCAAAAGGTAAAATCAATGGYGGYGGWGATAGWATWGATATCAGYACWWCTAATGGTGATATTTATATTAARATGATTGAAGACTARTTTCTAAACMTTTATCTTTAAAGGYAAWGTTCTAAGCCGCAYTGCAACTGCATCATAAACAGCATTTGCAACTGCGGCTGCCACGGGAGGAGTTCCCGGTTCCCCGCCTCCTCCTAACGAATTTCCACTATCAATAATATGAACTTCAATTTCCGGTGATTCGCGCATTCTTAACATGGGATAACTATCAAAATTCCCCTGTTGTACCGAGCCATTTTCAATCGTAATTTCTCCAAACAAAGCGGCGGTTAATCCATAAATAATGCCGCCTTCCATTTGCGCAATTAGTCCGTCTGGATTAATCGCTGTTCCCGCATCAACAACACAGGTAATTTTTTTAATTTTTATTTTTTGATCGATGACTTCAATTTCTGCTACTTGCGCAACAATTGTATTAAATGATTTATGAATGGAAATTCCTCGTCCTTGTCCATCAGGTAAAGATTGTGACCAATTTGATTTTTCAGCAACTAGTTTTAAAACTGTTTGCATACGAGGTTGTTTATTGAGTAGTTCGAATCGAAATCGATAGGGGTCGATTGAATTTTTATTAGCCATTTCATCAATAAAAGATTCTGTGAAAAAAGCATGATGAGAATGATCAACACTGCGCCATGGTCCAAAAGGTATATGAGTCACACTGTCTGTATAATGAACCCATTGATTGGGAATATCATAGGGACTATGAGGTGCTTCTTCTGGTTCGTGTTTATCAACATATTGATTCACCCAATGAGTAGGCTTGCCTTTTTTATTAAGTCCCGCCTTAAATCGACTAATGTTTGCCTGTCGATAAAAGTCCTGTCTAGTATCTTCTTCCCGTGACCAAATAACTTTTACCGGTGTATCCAACTGCAATGCAATCTTAGCGGCTTGAATGGCGTAATCAGCAATCGCTCGTCGCCCAAAGCCACCACCAAGTAAATGATTTTGCACACTAACATTTTCTACCTCAAAACCAATCGCCTCGGCAACTTCTGCTCTAAAGCCTAAAGGGTTTTGACATCCTGTATAAATAGCGCAATGACCGTCTTTTATTTCAACTGTACAGTTGAGAGGCTCCATGGTGGCATGGGCTAAATAAGGGACTTTATATTCCGCTTCAATTTGTTGATGGGTTTGATCAATTCGATCTTCACCATCACCTACTTTGATGTCTGTTTGCTCGTCACCATTTTCAATCGCATCTTTCATTGATTGTTTAAATTGACTATAAATGTTTTCGCTAGAAACTAAATCATTTTCAGTTTCACTCCATTTAATTGTCAAAGATTCTAAAGTTTGAGTCGCTTGCCAATAACTACTACTAATAACCGCTACGGCACTATCTAATTTTATGACTTTTGAATTTGGATGTTTTTTTAAGTTTTCCACCAAAGTATTATCGTCAACCTCTAATAACTTCCCGCCAAATACCGGTGATGATTTAACCGCCGCGTAAACCATGTTGGGCAATTCTTTATCAATTCCAAATTGAGCCATTCCATTTATTTTATTAGCGATATCTAAACGTTGAGGAGAAGTCCCAACTATTTTATAATCCACCGGAGATTTTAATTGTGGATTAGATGGTGGTGTCATTTTTGATGCAACGGTTGCGAGCTCTGCGTAACTTAATTTTCTTTTAGTTTTCCCATGTAAAACAAAATTATTCTTCGCGTTTAATTCATCTTTTGATACTTGCCAAACATCCGCTGCCGCGTCCATTAACATCGCTTTAGCTGATGCGCCAGCAACTTGCATTGCATGAATGCCTGTGGTTCTAATAGCCGTGCTACCACCGGTAATTTGTAGACTTAGCATTTGAGTTATTTTTAGGAATGCGCCATTAACGCTTTGAACTAATATTTTAGGGATAATTACATCGCCAATAATAAACCCTCGACCCAACGCATAGTTTGCGTATTCTGCATCGGCTGGCGCTTCTAACACATCAACACTCGACCAGTCAGCGTCTAATTCTTCGGCTAACATCATTGGTAGGCTTGTGTGTACACCTTGGCCCATTTCGCAGTGGGGAACAATCACACAAATACGGTTATCAGGTGTTATTTTTACCCAAGCGTTAACTAGCATTTCATCATCTTGAGTTACTAAATCTTTAAGACTAGGCACTCTATTTCCTGGTCTAATCGCTACGCCAACAATCAACGCGCCACTTGAGAGTATGCCTGCTGTAATAAACGATCTTCTTGTGATTTTTTTCATAATTTATCGACCATATAATCAGTCTATTAGTTCATCCAGACTTCTTAAAATCTCCCCTAGCCCCTCTTCGCAAAGAGGGGGACATCTTGATTTTATTCAATAATATGTAATCAAGAGAACGGTAAGATGATAAGGGGAAAAAGTATCTTGAGCTACAGACTACCGCAGATCTTGAATCAAGGTCAAATGGTTGCCTTTTTGGCGAAATTCAATTTGTTTTAGAGCGCTCATACCTAAAAGAATTTCTTCGCCTTCCATACTAGGATTAATCGTTGCTCTAACGTTATACAGAGTGATTGCGCCAATGCTAATGCTATCGATTTTTGTATCATAAGCTACAGCTGTTCCGTTGGCGGTATTAACCAAATATTTTTGACCCCGCTGTAAATTAAGATAGCTTTCTAGCGCGCCAGGAATAGCAACGTTAGTCGCGCCAGTGTCCAATAAAAAAACAACCGCTTTATCATCAATTGCTCCATTGGTCACATAGTGCCCTTGACGATTGCGCTTCAATTCAACCTTAATAACATTTTCTAATCTTTCACTTGAGGGTGATTGGTTGGGATTGACTTGTCTTTCCTCTACACCAGCAAAAAAATAAGTTAATAATGCAATCGCAATAATCCAAGCGATTATTGTCATTCCTTTTCCTAAACCTTCTATATTTGCATCATCTTGCATTTAAAATTCCAACTTTTTATTCATCTCTCTTCGAGCCAACCACAAGCTAATAAACATTTGAATAACCACCGTTGAAACGGATAAATACCAAACATGAATGATTTGAAAGTCGGGTTGTTTAGAAGCCCAAACGGCGGGCACAACAAATAATACCATTCTTGACGCCATACTATAAAAAGCCGGCCATGTATTACCAAGTCCCTGTAATAGACCTGAACAACAAAATATGATCCCAGAGGGAACATAATTAAAAGCAATAATTTGTAAAAACATTACACCCACGGCAATTACTTCTGCATCTTTTGAAAATGGCGTTAATAAAACATCCGCAAAATACATGCTTAACATTGCCAAAACCATCAATAAAATAGAGATTAAAATGATGGTAGTTTTAAACGATTGAATCACTCTTTCTTTTTGTTTAGCTCCAAAGTTTTGACCTACAACCGCGGGTAATGCAAAAGCTAATGCTAGTGCAGGAACAAAAATAGCCTGCATGACTCTAGAACCTAGCCCAAATCCGGCTTGTGCCGATGGACCAAATCCTTTAATAAGCCAAAATATAACGGCGGTATAAAAAAACATTAACAAGAATTCGCCACCGGCAGGAAAGCCAATACCAATAATTTTTTTCCAATAAATCATTTGTGGTTTAATCAATTTTTTGGAAACACCAACATATCGCTCAAGCTTATGAAAATACCGCCACATGATGACAACTGCAATCGCTATTGAAATAGAACTCGCTAAACCCGCACCAGCAACACCCATTGGAACGCCGGTAAACCACCCTTTAATTAGGATAGGCGATAGGATGATATTAAGCCCTAAACCGATTAGTTGAACGATCATCGCAGGTTTGACTATACCTGTTCCGCGTAAAGCAGAACCCATGGCAACCAAAGCGAACTGTAAAGCTAAGTTAGGCATAAACCAATAAAGATAGGTTAAACCTTGTTCAATAGTGGCGGCATCGTCAGAAATAGTTTCTAAATAATTGATGGAAAACGAATAGCCTGCTCCAAGGGTGACTAAACCACAAATAAAGGCAATTCCAATCGATTGATTAAAAATGATATTGGAGGTTTTTCTATCTTTTTCACCCACCGCTTTAGATATTAGCGCGACAGTTCCAACGGCGAGGATTTGGGAAATACCAAAAACAACAAATGCTAAATTACCCGCTGCATTAACTCCCGCTAGTGCGACACTCCCCAGCTGACCAACAAAATAGAGATCAACTAAATAGTAAACAGTTTGCACAATCATGCCGATAGCAATGGGGATTGCCATGCTGATAACGTGTTTGGTGATTGAGCCTTGGGTGAGATCTTTCATTGAATTGTTAGCATTGTTTTAATGGTGCGAATTCTAGCATGAAAACTAATGTTAAAAATCTATCGGACTTTTTACTCCGGCGTTGCCTTGTTTGATTACATGAGTATAGATTTCTGTGGTGGATACGTCACTGTGTCCTAAAAGCTGTTGAACTGTTCTGATATCACTTCCTTTAATAAGTAATTGAGTCGCAAAGGTATGGCGAAAAGTGTGACTTGAGGCTTTTTTATTGATCTCAGATTTACGAATAGCTAACATGATTTGCCGGGAAAGAGTTGCTTTATTTATATGGTGCCTACGCTTTTCTCCACTTCTAGGATCCGTACTAATTACGTGAGACGGAAATAAATACTGCCACTTTAGTTCTATTGCGGCGTTTTGGTATTTTCGCGAAAGAGCGTTGGGTAAGTAAACCTCACCATGACCATTGCCAAGATCTTGTTTATGTAAAATGGAAACTGAAATGATTTGATCCTTTAATTGCTCTTTAAGTCTTTCTGGTAGAAGTGTAATTCGATCTTTATCGCCCTTTCCGTTTCGAACAATAGTTTGGTTCATGCCAAAATCAATATCCTTAATTCGCAATCGAATCAACTCTGAAATCCGTAGACCGGTTCCATACATTAGCTTAGTCATAAGTTTATGGTTACTATTCAAGTTATCAATGACGGAAAGAGCTTCTTCATGAGTAAAAACCGTCGGAATACGCCTATTACGCTTAGATGTTTTAAAATTTAGCTTCCCTAAATCTTCACGCTGTAAAAATTTTGAAAATAAGAAAATAAGTGCGTTTAACGCCGTCCGCTGGGTAGATTTAGAACAATATCGTTGTAAAACAAGGTAGTTTAAAAAATCCTCAATTTCTTTTTCGCCCATTTCTTTTGGATGCTTTTTATCATGAAATCGAATAAACCTTAACACCCAGGAAACGTAAGTTTTCTCAGTGGCATATGCTAGATTTCGAGAACGTATGAAAAGACGTAATCTATCTATAAACCGATCAGATGAGTGAGCGATGTAAACAGGTATATCATTCATTTTACCAATCCCTTGAAGCTTAAACTACTCATTAAACTAGTACTTATACCTAACTATGTCAAGGGTTAACAAATTAAAATCTAATTATTTAAGAAAACAATCAAACAGTTTGATGATTGTTTAGCTATTTCAGAGAGTAAATGCAGATAAACCCGAAGTCACTGGTCTTCATACAGGCCAACTCTAAATCTCACCGTTAGCGTCATTCAAAAAAACTATCAAACTGTTTGAGCTTTCATAATTAATTATCGTGTTGAATGATAACTAACTCATTGATTTGTTGAGGTAGACTAGTTATATTTAGAAAATCTAAAAAATTAATCTATCAATCAGGTATCAATCAAACTGTTTGATAGAATCTACTGTTGTACAAATCGCTGCGCGAGGCTAGCTTAACCAGCACTTACCACTGTGAGAGACACGGGAATGTCCGATCGCACTATACAAAATATCTTCAAAGCTA